>DATHNR010000027.1:0-14449 GCA_035485835.1 Puia sp. | reverse complement strand
TGCTTGGATTATTCATTGTGCTCATTGCAATGAAAATGATTCCGGCACTCATCGCCACGAAGGCATATGCGGGAGATACTTACACCGCACATGAAACTTCCACGATGAATTCAATTAACACTGTATGGACACTTGTTGCTGCATTCCTGGTCTTTGGTATGCAGGCCGGATTCATCATGCTGGAAGCAGGTTTCGCCCGGGCCAGAGAAACGGTGAACGTTTTGATGGAGTGTATTTTTGATACCTGTTTATGTGGATTGCTTTTCTGGGCCATCGGTTATTCCTTTATGTTTAGCCATGGTAACGGATTCATAGGTTTGAACTGGTTTTTTCTTCAGGGCACACCTGCTACTTATGAAACTACCGGTATTCCATTACTGGCACACTGGATTTTCCAGTTTGCATTTGCGGATACCTGCTCAACAATTGTATCTGGTGCGATGATCGGACGTACCGCTTTCAGAGGAGATATTATTTATAGTATTGGTATTACAGGATTTATTTACCCAATTATCGGACATTGGGCATGGGGACCGGACGGATTCCTCGCAACCATGGGAAGTACCGGATTTTTTCTTCCAACACTTGGTAACGGATTTCGTGATTTTGCCGGTTCCACTGTTGTTCATACAATTGGGGGGATTGCATCTCTTGCCGGAGCCGTTGTACTCGGGCCTAGAATAGGTCGCGTATTTAAACGGGACGGAGGCGGAATGCCTGCACCTCATAACCTCACCATTGCTGCGGTAGGAGGTTTTATTCTCTGGTTCGGATGGTATGGTTTTAATCCGGGTAGTACTTTGTCTGCTATGGATGCAGATGGTATTGGACGCGTTGCTACCAACACAACACTTGCAGCCTGTGCAGCAGGAATGACTGCGATGTATATGGCTTTATGGTTTGGTGATACAAAGGGAAAATTTGATCTGGGTTATACAGTTAATGGATTTTTAGGCGGACTGGTGGCGATTACCTGTCCCTGTTATTGGGTAAGTCCTTTTGGTGCAGTTATATTAGGTGCTGTAGCAGGTATTGTCGTCTGGCTGGCAGTAAACCTATTGGAATATATCAGAGTGGATGATCCGATTGGTGCAGTTGCTGTACATGGTGCTGCGGGAATCTGGGGAACATTATCCCTTGGATTGTTTGCTGCTGGATTCGGCGCAACAGGTCCTACTGGCGCCGATCTCTCTTCTCCGGTTAAAGGCTTATTTTATGGAGGTGGAATCGGAGTTTTGAAAGCACAGTTTATTGGAAGCGCCATCATTACGTTAGCAACTTTTGTCGTAACATTTATTATGATGTGGCTGATCAAACAACTACCTCATCCATATAACCTGCGCGTTGAAGAAAAAGGCGAAACAGGTCCTGGAGGGTTAGATATGTATGACCATGGTTCTTCTGCTTATCCGGCACAATAACTGGCCAATATTTTCAAATTTTAATACACGTTTTTTGATTTTGAAAACCGTCCTGCAAATAGCAGGACGGTTTTTTTATTATCCGGGAATCATGAAAACCAGTCCTGGCAGGGAAAAACAGGGCGTTTTAAAAAATATTTTAAAAAAAAATTCAAAAAAAATAATAATGATATTTTTGACCTGGAAGGAATTATTCGTGTAGAAATGACACCATTGATTTATTTTTTTAAATATTCCACATTGAATAAATACAAATTCTGGAAAAATGCTTACATATACTAATTTTCAATACGTTACGTATTGGTTCATAGTCTCTAATATTCAAAAAATGATCTAATTTTGGGTCATAATATTAGAAAAACTAAAAAAACCTCAATGAAAAATTTACTAAAAGTTACCAGCTATACTCTGGCCACTGCGTTCGTACTCGTTATTTCTCAGTTTTCTGTTTTAGCAGCTGCTAATACATCAAATGCTTCTTCTTTGTCTGGAGCTCAGGTTATTGGTGGAGTTGCAGTTTTAGTTGCAGCCATTCTGATACCAACAATGAGGAGTGCACGTAAAGCAAATGCTAATAGCTAAGCTTAAAAAATTTATTGGAGTTAATACCAATACGGCCGTAACGATTAAAACGTTGCGGTTTTTTATTTTCATTTATTGGAATCTCTTCTGAAAGATTATAAAAAGCAAAACGATCCATCGGTTTTAAATAATTATCCTGAACTCATCACGGAGCGCCCTTTTAGCTGCATGATAACCACACATTCCATGCACTCCCCCTCCTGGAGGTGTAGATGCAGAGCATAGGTAAATACCACGAACCGAACTCCTGTAAGGAGCAGAACGAAGTGCCGGTCTTGTAAATAATTGTGAAAGGATATTGGCACCTCCTCCGATATCGCCTCCTATATAATTTGAATTGAGTTCTTCCATCTCCTTTGTGTTCATTGTATGTCTTGCCAATATTCTTTCCCGGAATCCTGGTGCAAATCTTTCTACCTGTTTTTCTATTGCTTCTGTCATATCCGTTGTTGAACCGGATGGCACATGACAATAAGCCCATCCGGTTTGTTTACCTTCCGGTGCGCGTCGCGGATCTATAATGGATTGCTGGGCCAGAATCACTGCAGGCTTTTCAGAAGCTTTACCAAACCATGCCGACTTTTCAGATGCGGCCATTTCCTGGAATGAACTACCGAGATGAATCGTAACCGCTTTTCTTGCAGACTCAGCCTTAAAAGGAATAGGATCTGCCAGGGCCCAGTCTATTTTAAATACGCCCATCCCATAATGGAATTTTTTAAGTTGCCAGCGATAATAGGATGACAAATGATTACCTGCGATTTTTAAAAGTTGAAGAGGGCCCACATCCAGTAATACTACACGCGAAGAGGGGAGCTGATCCAGTGAATTTACAGTTTGATTCGTTTCGATTTTACCTCCGATACTTTTAAAATAAGAAATCAGCGCGTCTGCTATAGATTGCGAACCTCCTTCCGCTACCGGCCATCCGCGTATATGCCCAACCGTTAGTAATACGAGTCCTATACCAGAACTGGCCAGGTAATTAAACGGTAGCTGGGAATGGACCGCCAGCCCCCCCCAGAATCCTTTTGTTTTTTCTGTTTGAAACCTTTTCGAAAGCTGGCTTGCGGCAGAAAGTGCGCTCCATCCAAATCGTACCATCTCCATTGGGTGTTTGGGAAAATGCAGGGGCCCCAGAACATCGTCCTGCAAATCCGGCCAGGACTTTACCAGCGGCATCATTAATTTTAAATATGCATCAGCATCTGCGCCCATGCCTTTTGCCGTTTCTCTAACAGAAGGTAATAATTGAATGGCACTCCCATCATCGAAAGGATGCGCAAGTGGAATCTCAGGATAAAGAAACTTCAAACCAAAATCAGACAAGGGTAAAGTATTAAAGAAAGGAGAGCTTGCAGCCAACGGATGAACAGCAGAACAGAGATCATGTCTGAAACCCGGGATAGTAATCTCTTCGGTCCGCAGTCCGCCTCCTGCCATTGATTTCGCTTCCAGGATCAAAACAGAAAGTCCTGCCTGTTGCATGGCAATCCCCGCTGCAAGGCCATTGGGACCTGAGCCGACGACAATGGCGTCGAAGTCTTTTTTTGGTTGAAGGTTGACAGTTGACAGTTGATGGTTATTTATTATTAAATCACTCCCATACTCCCATACTCCCATACTCCCATACTTGGTTAAGATCAATCCACCTTCGGCGGATTGATCTTAACCATGGCCCACTTCAGGGCAAGTTGAAATTGTTCCTGTGTTGAAAGATTTGAATTGTCCAGAACAATAGCATCCGGAGCTTTTCTTAACGGACTAATCACGCGATGAGAATCTATATAGTCCCGCATTTCCAGGTTGTTCTTGACTTCCTCAATCGTGATATTCGGATTTTTCTCATACAGTTCACGGAACCTCCTCTCCACCCTCACCGCATTATCTGCTGTCATAAATATTTTGAGTTCTGCATCCGGAAAAACAACAGTGCCGATATCGCGCCCGTCCATTACTATTGCCTTTTTGTTTCCGAGTGACTGTTGCCTTTTTACTGCAAATTCCCGAACTTCTTTAATGGACGCAATCTCGCTCACTTTTTCCGCCACCACCAGCTCGCGGATAAGGTATTCCACATTTTCCCCGTTCAGAATAATTTCACTGGTCTTTGTGGATTCATTATAAACAAATTCCAAATTGATTTCCTTAATCGCCTTTATTACGGCTTTTGTATCTGTCCAGTCCACATGATTTCTTAAAAAATACAAGGTGATGGCCCGGTACATAGCACCGCTGTCGATATAAGTATACTTGAGTTTTGCCGCCAGTTGTTTGGCAAGTGTGCTCTTCCCGCAGGATGACCAGCCATCGATCGTGATTATAATATCTTTTTTATGCATGGGTTTACCGTACTGCAAATAAAAGATTTGCCACGGAAACACGGAAATTTCCGTGCGCCGTGGCAAATAATATTTCAAATAAGAAAAATTCAGCTCTCCTTAAACTTCAGAAGCTTCCTTCTCTTTTTCTTTAAGTGTAAACCTGATTCTTGATTCAGCTTTATCCAGATCAGCGATCATCACATCCCCATTCTTGATACTCATGTTCAGAATTTCTTCTGCTAAAGGATCTTCAAGATATTTCTGAATAGCACGGTGTAATGGTCTTGCTCCAAACTGAACATCATATCCTTTTTCAGCAAGGAAGCTTTTCGCCTCTGCAGTCAGCTCAAGCGTAAATCCCAGCTGCACCAGTCTCTTCATAACTCCCTTCATCAGGATATCGATGATATTAAATATGTTCTCTCTTGTGAGGGAATTAAATATAACGATATCATCTACACGATTAAGGAACTCTGGACTGAAAGTCCGTTTTAAAGCTTTTTCAATAACCTGTTTATTATTCTCATCCGCATTAGCTGTTCTTGCTGATGTGGCAAACCCGACACCGTCTCCAAAATCTTTCAGCTGTCTTGCTCCGATATTTGAAGTCATGATGATAAGGGTATTCTTGAAATCTATCTTTCTTCCCAAACCGTCAGTAAGCTGACCATCATCCAGTACCTGCAATAATATATTGTAAATGTCAGGATGTGCTTTTTCTATTTCGTCGAGCAAAATCACACTGTATGGCTTTCTCCTGACTTTTTCAGTTAGTTGACCGCCTTCTTCATAACCAACATATCCGGGAGGTGCCCCGATCAGCCGGCTTACAGTAAATTTTTCCATGTATTCACTCATGTCAATACGTACGAGTGAATCTTCAGAATCGAACATATAACGCGCCAACGCACGGGCCAGCTCTGTTTTACCAACACCGGTAGGGCCAAGAAATATAAACGTGCCAATGGGCTTCCTGGGATCTTTCAGACCGACACGGTTCCGTTGAATGGCTTTCACCACTTTCAGAATGGCCTCATTCTGCCCGACCACCATAGACTCCATATCGACCGACATATTCTTCAATTTCTCACTCTCTGCCTGCACCATTCTTTTCACAGGGATGCCGGTCATCATGCTCACCACTTCGGCAATATTTTCCTCATCGATCGGATAACGACGGTGTTTACTTTCTTCCTCCCATTCGAGTTTGGCTTTTTCCAGTTCTTCCTGTAAACGTTTTTCTGCGTCACGCAGTGAAGCCGCTTCCTCGAACTTCTGACTCTTTACAACTTTATTTTTTTCGTTCTTTACTTCTTCAATTTTCTTTTCGAATTCAACGATATTCTGAGGAACATTGATATTTTTCAAATGAACACGGGCCCCTACTTCATCCAGTACGTCGATGGCTTTATCCGGAAGAAGCCGGTCGGTCATATACCTGTCGCTCAGTTTAACACAAGCCAGAATCGCATCATCAGAATAAGTGACATTGTGATAATCCTCGTATTTGGATTTAATATTCTCAAGAATCTGAATGGTTTCATCCACACTCGGCGGATCGATCATTACTTTCTGAAAACGACGATCGAGTGCGCCATCTTTTTCGATATACATTCTGTATTCATCAAGTGTGGAGGCACCGATACATTGCAGTTCACCACGGGCAAGGGCAGGTTTGAAAATATTGGACGCATCCAGTGAACCGGAAGCTCCGCCAGCACCTACGATGGTGTGAATTTCATCTATAAATAAAATGACATCCCTGTTTTTTTCCAGTTCGTTCATGATGGCTTTCATGCGTTCTTCAAACTGTCCGCGATATTTGGTACCTGCAACAAGAGCCGCCAGATCCAGTGATATCACACGTTTGTCGAAAAGTACACGGGAAACCTTGCGCTGAACAATCCGGAGAGCAAGACCTTCCACAATCGCCGTCTTACCTACACCGGGTTCACCAATAAGTATCGGATTATTTTTTTTGCGTCTGGATAAGATCTGTGAAACTCTTTCTATCTCTTCTTCCCTTCCTACAATCGGATCCAGCGAATTCATTTCAGCCAGACGGGTAATATCCCTGCCGAAATTATCCAGCACAGGCGTTTTACTTTTTGCATTTCCCGCCGGACGGGCTTTCTGTTGCGCATACTTTTTTTCATCATCAAAATCATCATCGTTCTCCTCTGCGTATTCGCTCCGGGTATCGTTACTCTTAACAACACCCAGTTCATTTCTGAATAAATCGTAATCCACGTCGAATTGATTTAAGATTTGAGTTGCGATGTTTTCTTTGTTTTTTAGAATGGAGAGCATCAGATGCTCAGTTTCTACAGTGGGACTTTTCAAAGCTTTTGCTTCCAGAACGGTAACACGTATTACTTTTTCAGCCTGTTTTGTTAGTGGCAGGCTGTTGATATTTGCAATATTCTTACCGGTTTTATCCTTGACCGCGAGCTCTACTTCTTTACGGAGCTCATAAAGGTCAACATTGAAACTTTTGAGGATACGGACGGCCGTATTGTCACCTTCCCTGATCAGGCCCAAAAGCAAATGTTCTGTCCCGATAAAGTCGTTTCCTAACCTTAAGGCTTCTTCCCTGCTGAACGAAATAATCTCTTTAACCTGGGCCGAAAAATTATTATCCATTTTTAACTAATTGAGCTTAATACAATAATAACGAATATTTTTGATTACTGTTTTCCATGGTTTATTAACGTATGTTAACAATGCCGGTTGAATGAAAGTCAAAATTAGTACCAACGGGAAATTCCATGCCATTACAGTACTTGAACCCATTCTGGCTGCTAATATGACAGCAGCGCTGCATGATCTTTGCGAGCCGTTTCTGCAACAGGAAGTGAAAAGCGTGCTTCTTAATTTAAAAGACATTCAAAAAATGGATTCTGCTGCTGCTGAAGCCATCCTCGAAATAAGAAACCTTTTTTACGCAAATCGTGCTTCCTTCGTTCTGTGTGAGCTGCAATCTCCTGTTAAAAAATATTTCGACCAGAATGAACAATTTGAATCTTTACAAATCGCTCCCACACAGAGCGAGGCCTCTGATTTAATTTTTATGGAAGAAATCGAAAGGGAATTCACGGATTAATTCAAAGGATGCGGATAATATGGTAACGATCAAATCGAATTCCTATTACTTTTTGTATTATTTTTCGTCCGATATCAGGAAACTTAGGTTTCCGGCCCGATTGATCATACCTAAATCCTGTTTGTGCTCGCGGTAACCATACTTGGAAATAATTCTGCCATCCCGGCTTTCGACCGGCATCCCACCGCCCAGGTGATTACCCTCGATGACCATCTTTTTCTCGTGGACTGCGGTGAAGGCACACAAACGCAGATGAATAAGTACAAAATCCGTCGCAGCCGTATAAACCATATTTTCATCTCCCACCTGCACGGTGACCATTACTTCGGGCTCATCGGATTAATTACCAGCATGGGCTTGCTGGGTCGTCACCAGGATCTTAACCTATATGGCCCTGCCCAATTGATCGATATTTTCAACCTCCAGCTTAAAGTAGCCGACACCCAGCTGCCGTACAACCTTATCTTTCATCCGCTTGGAGAAGAAGGAGTTTTGGTAAAAGATAACCGTTTTGAAATAAGCTGTTTTAAAGTATTTCACAGGATTGAATGCTGGGGATTTATCTTCCGCCAGGTCAGGCCTCCGAGACGCGTGAATCCTGAAAAAGCAAAAATTTCAAGCATACCGGCATCTTTTTTTGACCGGCTGAAATGGGGTGAAAATTATGAAACCCAGCAGGGACTCGTTATCCAAAACGAAACGGTAACTGAACCGGCACCGAAACCGAAATCATATGCCTATTCGGCAGACACCATCTACAATCCTGAGCTTGCACTAAAGGTAAAAGGAGTCGATATGCTTTATCATGAAGCCACATATCTGAAGGATTTGGAAGAACGTGCTATTAAAAGATATCATTGCACGACCGTACAGGCAGCTTCAATTGCAAGTATGGCCGAAGTGAAACAACTGCTCATCGGTCATTTTAGTTCAAAATATGACAGGCTTGATGAATTTGAAAAAGAAGCGCGTGAAGTATTTCCTGAAACTTATCTCGCCATCGAAGGAGTTTCATTTTTGGTGCAGTGACTTCATCAATGTGCCGAATTCGGAAATGTAGAAAATGAAAAAAGTGAGAATTAAATGGGGAAATGATAATGTAAAAAATGTGAATTAGATTCAGATAATACTTCTTCAAATAATTCTATTTCCTCATCAATTTCCAAATCATCACATTATCATTAATAATTCAATTTCCAATTCCCTCATTTTCTACATTTTCCTATTCACCACATTAATAGGCCATGTATTCAGCACATTAATCAGGATTTATATTTCCCTTTGAAGCAGATAAGCGGCAATTTCTTTCAAAGCAACTTTATTTTCAAAAGGCACTGTTATCAACTCCAGATGCGCCCCGGCTTTTTCCATATATTTTATCTTTGCTTCTTCTGCAGCCTGATCTGCACCGGTGGCACGGAATATTTCAATCATGCGTTCAACTTTATCCATTGCATTTGATTGAAGCAGATTTTGAATTTGCTGTTTTTCCAGCGGACCGGCATTTTCAAGTGCCTGCACAAGTAAAAAAGTCTTTTTATTCGCAAGTATATCCCCTCCTTTCAGCTTCCCGAAAGTAGAAGGATTTCCAAAACTATCGAGCCAGTCGTCCTGCACCTGAAAAGCGAGACCAAGGTTCTTTCCAAAACCATAAATGTTTTCCTGGTTTTCTTCCGATGCACCGCCAATGATGGCGCCCATCCGGAGACTGGCGGCAAGAAAAACAGCGGTCTTTAATTCAATCATATGCAGATACTGGTTCAGAGAGATGAATCCTGTTTTTTCGAAATCCATATCCAGCTGCTGGCCTTCACATACTTCGCGTCCGGTTTTATTCAGCAGGTGGAAAAGTTCCTGCGCATATTTTGAAGAGGTTTGATTCAGATATTCGTACGATTGCAACAACATCACGTCTCCGGCAAGTAAGGCAGTAGATTCATTATACTTTGCATGAACTGTAGCCCTCCCTCTTCTCAGCGGAGCCTTGTCCATAATATCATCGTGAATAAGTGTGAAGTTGTGGAAGATCTCCAGCGCGGCAGCGGTTATCCATGTATCCGCCTGAATGGTGCCAAATAATTCATTTCCCAGGAGACAAAGCACCGGACGGATTCGCTTTCCTCCTTCAGCAATCATATAGGAAGCAGCACCATAAAGGGTTTCCGGCCGGTCCGGAAAATGTTTTTTATTAAAAAAAGAATTAAACTCTTTGGATAATTGCTGAAAACGCAAGACTAATTGTTAATGGTTAATTGTTAATTGTTAATTGTTAACGGACAACCTTTGCGGAACTCCCACACTATTATACTCCATACTCTTATACTTTACTCCCATACTCCCATACTCCCATACTAGCTTTAGGCTTTAGGCTTTAAGCTTTAGGCTTTCAAGAACCCACTCATAATCCAACTGCCTTTTTGCGAGATTGGCTGATATTACTTTAATACTCACTTTGTCGCCCATGCGAAATCGCCGGCCACTTCTTTTTCCAACCAGTGCATATTCTCCCTCGATCAAACGGAAGTCATCATATTCCATCAGGCTGTTAAGACTTACGAGCCCCTCGCATTTTTGTTCCAGGGTTTCAACCCAGAATCCAAATGCAGCTACGCCGCTTATCACTCCTTCGAAAATATCTCCCACAAAATCTCTCATATATTCCACCTGCTTGTATTTGTTGGCAGCCCGCTCACTGTCCATCGCCGCTCTTTCTCTTTCACTGCAGTGCCTGCATTGCTCTTCCAGTTTTTTATGAATATGTATTTCTTCATCCAGAACCTCCTGAAGTATTCTGTGCGCAATCACATCGGGGTAACGGCGGATGGGAGAAGTAAAATGGCAGTAATTGGTAAATCCCAATCCATAGTGACCGATGTTTTCAGTTGTATAAACCGCTTTGGCCATGGTCCTGATGCCCAACTGTTCCAGCACGTGCTGCTCGGGCTTACCTTTCACATCCTTGAGCATCAGGTTGAAAGATGCGGCAATACCTTCAGCTGATTTCGTATCAAAATGATGACCGTATTTTTTTGCGAATTCTACAAAAGGCGCAAGCTTTTCTTTATCGGGTGTATCATGAACCCTGTATGGAAAAGGAATGGGTTTCTTTTTGATTTTCACTTTGGCAACATGACTGGCCACAGTTCTGTTAGCCAGCAGCATGAATTCTTCTATCAGCTGGTGCGACTCCTTACTTTCCTTCACCAGGATTCCAACAGGCTTACCTTTTTCATCGAGTTTAAACCGGACTTCTGTGGAAGAAAAATTAATAGCACCTTTTTTTATACGCTGTTTCCTGAACCGCTGGGCAATTTCATGCAGAATGCCGATTTCTTCCGGGTATTCGCCTTCCTTCTTTTCAATGATCTCCTGCACGTCTTCATATGCAAAGCGATGATCGGAATGAATCACGGTTCTCCCGAGCCAGTATTCTCTTATGATTCCTTTATGCGTAATATGAAAAACAGCAGAAAAACAAAGTTTGTCTTCGTTAGGTCTGAGAGAACAGAGTTCATTTGAAATTCTTTCGGGCAGCATAGGGTTTACACGGTCGGGCAGATAAACAGATGTGGCTCTTTCATATGCCTCTTCGTCCAGGGCAGTACCGGGTTTTACATAATGACTCACATCGGCAATATGAACACCGATCTCATACATCTCATCTTTTAATTTCCGGAAAGATATCGCATCATCAAAATCCCGCGCATCTGCCGGATCAATCGTAAAAGTTAATACTTTCCTGAAATCCTTTCTCCCCTCCAGATCCTGTACAGGAATGGTTTCCGGTAAACCTGCAGATGCTGCCAGTACGTTTTCAGGAAATACAATCGTAAATCCGTTTTCAAGAAGTATCTCTTTCATCACCCGGTCATTTTCATCCGCTTCGTCCAGTACCTGCAATACTTCTCCCTGGGGTTTTTTATTTTTACCCCAGTCTGTAATTCGAATGATCACCCGGTCGCTGTCTTTCGCAGCATTCAATTTGTCTAAAGGGATATATACATCCGTCATGGGCCTGGCCGTTTCAGCAATAAAAAATGCGAACCCCTCACCCATTTGAATATGGCCCGGAAAATCAGTTTGTTTTCTTTCAATCACTGACTCTACAATTCCCTGTATCCGGCTGTTATCGCGTTTCGACTGGGTAATTTTCACGAGTACGGAATCTCCGTGCATGGCAGTGTTGAAATCACTTGGACGTACCAGCACATCGCGGTCTAATCCCTTTGCAATCACAAATCCCATTCCTGAACGGGTTACTTCGAGCACGCCTTTATGCAGGTGTATACTTGTTTTTTTCTTTTTCTTATCTAAATGTTTATGACCCATAATATGTCAGGCTTGATCAGGAAATTCCTGGATGAAAGTAGTAATTAAGCGTGTAAACTGATTTTCTTCATTAAATAAAAACACCGGCTGTATGGGTATTACATAAAAAGGCATCTCACGTATCTGTTGTGAAAATTTCTGAAGACGAACGGCATCTTTTTCCGTCGTAAGTAAGATCTTGTCGGGCGATTGGATCTGCTCAAATTTTTTGAGAATATATTTCAGGTCGTCAATCGTAAATATATGATGATCACTATATGCCAGTTCATCATACCCATTAAATTTTTCTTCCAGATGTTTTTTCAAAGGACCCGGATTGGCAATACCCGTCACGAGTAATATTTCCGCAGTTTTAATTTCAGGCCAGGATTTGCGGGTAATCACCTGGTAAGGTTTACCGTACGAGATTGCAGTGAAAAATATCTTTTGCTCCGGCCTTGGTTTGATTTCTTTAATCAGTTGATTTTTTTCTGCCAGGGAAAGATCCGGAGGACATTTCGTAACCACAATAATATCTGCCCTTCTCGCACTTTTCTGCTGGTCGCGCAAATCGCCTGTCGGCAGGAACCAGTCGCGTGTAAATAAATTGTTGTAGTCAGTAAGCAGGATATTGAATCCGGCTTTTACTGACCGATGCTGGAATGCGTCGTCGAGAATGATGACGCGGGTATCAGGTTTGTCGTGCAAAAGCTGTGGAATGGCAACCACCCTTTCTTCTCCGACGGCCACAGTCACATCTGGAAATTTGTTATAAAACTGCATGGGCTCATCACCGATTTCCAGGGCCGTGCTTTGTTCTGTAGCCAAGGTATATCCTGAAGTTTTTCTCTTATACCCACGGCTCAATATCGCGATCATGTACTTGTTTTTAAGTTTTCCTATCAGGAATTCAACCATCGGTGATTTACCCGTTCCGCCAACAGCAAGATTTCCAATACAAATCAGCGGCAGGTTGAAAGTCGCCGAACGTAAAATATTCATGTCAAACATCCAGTTCCTGATATAAATGATCAATCCATATACCAGCGAAAAAGGAAGCAGGAGCATCCTTACCGGTTTTAATAATGGATAGTTTAGATTGATCATAACAGGGAATAAAGATAATTCAAATCAATGCGCCCGGCTGCCTCTGCAATGGTCTTTGGAGTTATGGATTGCATGAATGGAAGAGAAAACAACGCAGGATAACCCGACCATGCAACGATTTCATGTTCGTAATCAAGATAATTATCATTAAAAACCCAGCCTGCCGGATTCAGTCCGTAAGATCTGCAAAGTTTTGCAGTCATCAGGGAATGATTAATACTCCCGAGGTAATTTCGACTCACGAGGATCAGTCTGGCATCCAGTTGCTTTATGAGATCGATTACAAATTCCTTTTCATTCAGCGGAACCATCAAACCACCTGCTCCTTCAATGATCAGCGGACGATCAGATTTCAGATGATTAAAATCCTGCACAATCCTGTTGAGATCAATATGAATGTTTTCATCTGCTGCCGCAATATGAGGTGAGGCTCCTAATGACAGTTTATAAGTTTCCGGATGAATAGTGGTTTTTGGATTGCTGATCATCGAAGTCAGCCAACTGCTGTCTGTTCCTTTTTCAAATCCTGCCTGCACGGGTTTCCAGTAATCAGCCTGCATGGCTTCAGTAAGAACGGCGGCGACAACCGTTTTACCAATACCGGTACCAATGCCGCTGATAAAAAAAGGCCTCATCCCGATTTATTAATGAAGATGGAAAAAAGGGTGGTCCCGTAATTTCTTTCCGAAACAAAAAGCGGAAAATCTTTGTACCGGTTGCGTGGCGTGTGTTCGAGAACAAACCACCCGTTTTTCTTCAGGAAATTTCCTTCCACGATCTGTAACGGAATCTGGTCGATGGTTTCCAGGGCATACGGCGGACCTGCAAAAATGAAATCGTATTGTTCTTTATTATTTTTCAGGAATCTGAAAACATCAGATGGAACGATTTTTAAATGTTTCAGTTGCAGGATTTCCGCAGTTTTTCTGATGAAGTCAAGCATCTGGCTGTCTTTCTCCACAATGGTCAGATCGATTGCACCCCGTGAGGCCAGTTCAAAACTGATGCTCCCCGTTCCTCCAAAAAGATCGAGGGTCTTCAGGCCTTCAATCTCACGATTGGACTGTAGTATATTGAACAATCCTTCTTTTGCTATATCTGTGGTCGGTCTTGTATAGGGCATTTTAGAAGGCGGATGTATTTTTCTGCCTCCCCACTCTCCCCCGATTATACGCATATCGTCATTTTCAAAAGAGAAGAGAAAAAATGATTGGGAAACTGCATGAGTTCGTCCGTCATTTTTATACTGTCTTCCATACTATCGAAGCGGATATTCAAAAAATATAATTCAAGGTCTTCATATAAAGCAGATTTTTTTTCGATCATTCCGGAAAGCTCCAGCACCAGTTCCTCCCTGCTCATCTTAAGCTGGTGACAGCAATTCAACAAATGATACAAAACATCTTTTGAATCAAGGTATTCGAAATGCTGGATAAGCTGGAGTTGCCCGCTTTTACAAACCATCAGCAGCATTTTATCCGGATAAAAGAACGCTTTCATATAGGAAGGATCTTCCTTCGCAGTGAACATTTTAAAACACTTCAGCTGAAGACTATAAAAATGCCAGAACCGGGCATTCTGAAATTTTTCCTGCATCAAAAAAT
>DATHNR010000026.1:0-2065 GCA_035485835.1 Puia sp. | reverse complement strand
GATCCAATCTGCAGTTCCTGGGCGTTCGTATACAAATGCCCAAGTAAGCGCAACGCTTAACGCGCAACGCTTAACGCTTTACACTCAAGACAAAACTCTTTTTACATTGGCATATCCAGAGTAAACATTCGTTTTGTATTGAACATTTAATTTTTACATTCTTCAAACAATTGCGCACACTTATATACAATTGCATATTTGACACAAGAAATAGCGTTCCGCGTTAAGCGTTCCGCGTTGAGCGTTATGCGTTGCGCGTTAAGCGTTAAGTTATTGCGCTTTCAGTTTCAAACTCTCTTCATAAGTCATTTCCCTGTATCCGCTGGTAGGTATATCAAATTTAGATTCAGGAACCGGGTTGAGGTTGATGGATGACAGGGAATATTTAATGTGGAGATCCCCTTTTTTCATTTCATATTCCAATGGTAAACCATCCAGGTTTTTAAAAGCAGGGTCATAGCTTTTATTCGCCGGTATTAAATCCCGTGTATAGAAGACTGTTATTTCCAAACCTTCCGGTGTGGATGCATTCGCACCTACACAATAATATCCGGCAATGGTTTTTGTCTCATTCGTCTTTTTGAAATTCAGATTAAGAAAACGTTTATTTTTCTGATTCCAGTTTTCTTCATTCATCCGTATCAGAAGTTTCTGTCCATTCACCTCTTTGAGTAGCACACCGGTGCCGGTTTTGGAATCAAAAATAATCACAGAAGAAAACATATTGCTCGTCACTTCAGAACGATATAAATTTCCTTTCAGAAAATAGCCGGTGGTGGAACTGATTTTCTTGCTTGAATCCTGCGCATTGGTAATTACAGAATTGTATAATAAACTGAGATCGCCTACACGTTTTTGAGAGTACCCGGCAAAAGGCAGAATCAGCAAACCAACCAATAGCCATTTATTATTCATGACATAAATTAAATATTAGTTACCCACTCCCATACTCCCATACTCCCATACTTGTTTTAAGATTTCCCCTTCGACTGTTGAATCTTTTTCTGGGCTTCCTGCATTTGCTCAAAACGCTCCTGCCATTTGGGTTTCGTTTTTGGTTTGGTCCGATTCGCCTGAAGTTTGGCAAGAATTTTATCGTGGTCGATAATATAATTCTGAATTACAAATTGCAGGATCAATGTTATCAGGTTGGAAACAGTGTAATACCAGGTAAGTGCCGCAGGTAGCCGGTTGAAGAATAAAAGCAACATCACCGGCATGATATAGGGCATGTATTTCATGGCCGGATTGCTTTGATCGGGTGTCATACTCATACCATAAAGTGAAATCAGGAAGCTCGTAATAACTGCCAGGGTTGCGAACAGGCTGATATGATCCCCGTATGCAGGTATAGTAAAACCCATTTTCACAACAACATCATAAATGGAAAGGTCATGTGCCCATAAAAACGGCTGACCACGCAATGCTACATTGGAGTTAAAGAAACTGAATAGTGCAAAGAATATAGGGATCTGCAATAATGCCGGTATACAACCCCCTAACGGGTTAACACCTGCTTCCCTGAATAATTTCATTTGTTCAACACCCATTTGTTGTTGATCACCACCGGTCTTTTTCTTAAGTATGTCAATCTCGGGACGAAGAGCTTTCATTTTTGCTCCACTCAGGTAGCTGCTGTACACTAGCGGAGATGTTAGCAGACGGATGAATAATGTCAGCAATAAAATAACAATCCCATAACTGGCTACAAATTTATGGAAGAAGTTAAAAACCGGCATGATGATATAAGTGTTGATCGGCCGCACAAAAGAATACATGTCGCGGCCCAGATCCACAATGCGGTCCATATTCGGACCAGCTTCCTTTAGAATATGATAATCATTTGGACCAAAATACCATTGAAAGTTAAGTGTAGCCGCTGCTCCCGCTAATTTTGTCTGAAGGTGCACATCAGCAATTCCCAGCATATAGGAAGTATCAGAAACTTCCCGGTGCCATTGAATATCACCACTCGTAAAATTATTTTTTGCAATCAGGGTCCTGTTAAAAAACTGTTGAACAACCGATACCCATTGTACTGGTTTTTCAAAAGTTTTTTCTGTTT
>DATHNR010000025.1:0-6698 GCA_035485835.1 Puia sp. | reverse complement strand
CCTGGACCGGTCCGCTGTTCTTTTTCCTTGGATACCTGGTATCCACCCATGTTCTTATCATTATAATTCCAGCCGGTAACAGCAGAGGATTGGACTTTTGGTTTACAAGAAGCCATTGCTGCGGCACAGGAAGCAAGGATAACGAGATTTTTGAAATTCATAGAAAGCGAATTTAACCGTGATATGTTAGGTATAGAAACGTGGTTTTGAAACAAATATTGTAAAAATTACCCTTTGAAAGTATAATACGCTAAGAGCACGAAAATAGTTTGTTTACTGGGAAAAATCCCGTTTCGGGAATGTTAAACCCATTTGAATTGTTGGCCATCTTTTTGCTTAGCTTTGCTGATTCCTTGAAACCTTTAACTTGCGCAATATTCTGGTTATGTTTGCGTTGGATTACCGGAAGTACAATCCGGTCATGCACTGCCTGTTTTGAAAAACGGTCTCTGAATGGCAACCATTATTGGAACTCACTAAAAACCACATGATTAGCTATTGAAAATCTCTACCCTCTAATTGCTGAAATGAGACTGAAATTGTAATTTTTTACAGACTCGCCTCATTTTACAGTCAGTTCCTTTTAAAGCTAAATTAAATTACATGAAACGACTGTTTTTCCGTCTAACTGCTATTTTGTGCGGCCTGTCATCTTTTTTCCTTGTAAATGCCCAAACGAACCCGATTAACGTAGTTACTACAGCGGTGCCGTTTTTGAGAATATCGCCCGATGCACGTGCAGGTGGGATGGGTGAAGAGGGTATTGCAACTTCACCGGACGCAAACTCGGGATTTTATAACCTTTCCAAAACTCCATTTTCAGAATATAAAACAGGGATTGGCCTTACTTATACACCCTGGCTTCAGGATCTTGGCCTGAACGACGTGTACCTGCTTGCAGCTTCCGGTTATCATAAAATTAATGACAATGAAGCTATTACGGCCGACCTCCGGTATTTCAGCCTGGGAAGTATCCAATTCTCCGATTATAACGGGAACAACTGGGGAGAAGGAAGACCCAGGGAATTCGCTTTTGATCTGGGCTATTCCCGGAAACTTTCTGATAAACTGGGTATCGGATTAGCTCTGAGATATATAAATTCAAATCTTACTCTTGGAGCTGCCGCAGCTTCCGGAAGCATTTCAGCATATAAAGCCGGCCAGGCATTTGCTGCCGATGTTTCCCTGACTTATAAAGATGTTAAAGCCAATGGCGAAGGCTGGACTTTTGGATTTATATTGTCAAACCTTGGATCAAAAATCGGGTACACAAACGACGCAACACAAAAGGAATATATTCCTGCGAATATGGGTCTTGGAGGAAACTATACAAAGGTATTTGACGAACAGAATAAAATAAGTTTTGGTCTTGACCTGAATAAACTTCTCGTACCCGCTCCTCCTGTTCCTGCAAGTGGAACTGATACCGTGAGCAGTGAAGCCCTGCAGGAATACTACAGTCAAAGCGTGGTGAGCAGCTGGTTCAAATCTTTTAACGGGCAGTGGAATACAATAAATGCTTCCATTGGTGCTGAGTATACTTATATGGATCAGTTTTCTTTCCGCCTTGGTTATTTTTGGGAGAGCCAGGATCAGGGTGGCAGGCAATATTTTACGATGGGTATAGGTTTAAAATATAATATACTCGGATTGAATTTCTCATACCTCATCCCTTCAGGATCAGGAATTACAAGAAATCCGCTATCCAATACGATCCGCTTCGGCCTTGTATTTGACCTGGACGGACCAGCTGTTGGAACAACCAGTACGGACCAATAATATAAATTTTCGAAAAAAGGAAAAATTGGATAATTGAAAGCTTATTTTCAATTATCCAATTTCATTTCCACCAGATAGTGGAATAAATTACCCTTATGTCTTATCGCATTGGCCTGGGAACAGATTTTCATCAATTGGTTGCTGGTAGAAAATTATGGCTGGGTGGAATTGAAATTCCTCATCATAAAGGTGCATTGGGCCATAGCGATGCCGACGTTCTTCTTCATGCCATTTGTGACGCATTACTTGGCGCGCTCAGCCTCGGAGATATCGGTATTCATTTTCCGGATTCAGACAACAATCTTAAGGGTATTGATAGCAAAATTCTATTAGAGAAAACTTTTCAGCTGATTCGGCAGAAAGGATTCCGGATCGTTAATCTTGATTCAGTGGTCTGCCTGGAGAAACCAAAAATCATGGCCTTTGTTCCGGATATGCGACTAGTGATGGCCGATATCCTCGAAATGGATAAAGATGATATTTCCATAAAAGCAACAACAACAGAAAAACTCGGCTTTATCGGTATGGAAGAAGGTATAATGGCGCAAGCAGTTGTATTGCTGAGGAAAGTGGATTAATTACCTTTGCGCCCATGTCCATTTCAGTTAAAATAATAAATCAGTCGAAACACTCTTTACCTGCATATGCAACCATTGGCGCCGCGGGTATGGATCTGAAAGCAGATATTCCTCATGCGATATCTCTTCAGCCAATGGAAAGGCAGCTGATTCCCACTGGAATATTCATTGAGCTGCCAACGGGTTATGAAGCCCAGGTAAGACCACGAAGCGGACTGGCACTGAAACATGGGATAACCTGCTTAAATTCTCCGGGAACTGTAGATGCGGATTATCGTGGAGAACTGAAAGTTATCCTCATCAACCTTTCTAATACCGAACAACAGATTCATCCGGGCGATAGAATTGCACAGATGGTTGTAAGCAGGGTAGAAAAAGTAGACTGGCTTCCCGTAACTGAATTGAATGAAACGGTCAGAAGCGACGGTGGATTCGGACACACCGGGAAAGTGTAAAGACCGACCTTCGGCTACCGAAGCGTTAACAAAGGAAGCATAAGTTGATCCCGTTCAGGGTAGGATTTATTTAGAATTTTTTTATTATGGAAAATGTTGGAAAGATTTTTCTGAATTGTAGTGTAGGTTTTATCCTGATCGTTATAGTTGGAATTGTAGAAACTTCATGCCGCTCCGCAAAAAAAATTACAACTGCCATAAGTAAAAAAGATACCACACATAGAAAAATCGATACTGCTGCCGCAGAAGACTTGCACGCAGACTCACTAAAATATATTCATCAGTTGTATGGTCATATTAAATCAAACAACATCGACTTTAATACATTTTCGGCTAAACTTAAAGTTCATTATGAAGCAACTGATGGAAAAGATTACGAATTCAATGCTTTTATACGAATTCAGAAAAATCAAAAGATCTGGATTTCTATTAATGCCACATTACTTGGTATCGAAGCGTTTCGTGCGTTAATTACTCCGGATAGTGCAAAAGTTTTAAACAAATTGGATAAGATTTACCAGCAGCGTTCTATAGGTTACCTGCAGGAGATTACCCACCTCCCCTTTGATTTTAATGTTCTTCAGTCTTTAATCCTTGGCAATCCGATATATCTTGATAGCAATATTCTTTATTACCTGAAGGATCTTCAGGGAATTTCTGTTCTGAGTGTTGGCCCGATTTTCAGAAACTATCTGACACTAAACAATGATCTCAGCCTGAGACATAGTATACTCGATGATGTGGATCAGATGAAAGATCGTTCCTGCGATCTCACCTATGGTGACTATGAAAAAGCCGATACGGTGCTTTTCTCAACCTACCGGAAAATTGTTGTTTCAGAAAAAGGAAGACTGGATGTGGAAATGAGTTTTAAAAATATACATTTTAACGAGAATTTAGATTTTCCATTTTCTATTCCTAAAAATTATAAACGCAACTAAGCGTTATACAGTAACTTCATCCCGAACGTTCAACGCATATGCGCAAACAGGTAATCTTTCTAATTATTATTTTTTATTCGATTAATACCTGCCTGGCTCAGGCACCAGCCCAGAGCCGTAGTGACCTCGAAAAGGAACGGGCCTCCATCCAGAAAGAAATTGAAGATGTTAAACGCTCACTGGATATAACTCATAAAAACCGGAAACAGACACTGGGCCAGCTCGCACTATTACAAAAAAGACTCCGGCTGCGTGAACTGGCTATTTCCAATATCAATCAGCAGCTGAATTTTATCCAGGCAGATATGAATAATTCCTGGTCAGAAATCATAAAACTTAAGAAAGAGCTGGATACCCTTCGCAAGCAATATGCGGAAAGTGTGATTTACGCGTACGAAAACAGGACCAATTACGATTTCCTGAATTTCATTTTCGCTGCCAATAATTTTAATGATGCCATTAAAAGGGTTGAATACCTGAAATCATACAGAACATACCGGGAACAAAGGGCAGATAATATTCTGAAAACGCAGGTGCTTCTGCAAAATAAAATCGACGGACTGAAAATAAAACGCATTGAAAAAGACGAGGCCCTTGTGAAACAGAATAAAGAGAGACAGGTTTTGGAAGTCGAAAAGAAAGAAAAAGACCAGGTAGTTGAAGAACTTCAGAGTCATGAAAAGGAATTAAAAAAAGAGATGAACCTGAAGCAGCGGCAGGATCAGAAACTGTCAAGTGCGATTATGGCTGCTATCCGGCGGGCACGTGAAGATGCCATACGTGAAGCAAAGAAAAAAGCAGCGGCAGATGCGGCTTCAAATGTGGCAACGACGGCACCTGAGAAATCAGATCCTGTAAAAAGTTCTCCGGGTTCACCAAATACCGGCACTCCTTCATCCAATATTAAACCAGCCGCAAAAACAGCGACACCGACTCTTTTTGATACAAAATCAGATATTGCCTTATCCGGAAATTTTGAAAAAGACAAAGGCCATCTTCCGTGGCCCATAGCTTCCGGAAATATTGCCATGAGATTCGGCCCCCATGAATACATTAAAGGAATAGTGCATAATAATCAGGGTATCACTATCGAAAGTTCTCCGGGATCCTCTGTGACTGCAGTATTTGATGGAGTTGTTCAAAGTGTATTTAATGTGGGAGATGTAAGCGCCGTCATGATTCGCCACGGAAAATACTTTACAACATACAGTAATCTTTCTTCCGTTTCAGTTTCAAAAGGAGAAGCAGTTAAAACCGGTCAGTTACTGGGAAAACTGGGAGATATCGGCCAGCTTGAATTTGTGCTTTCAGATGAAAAGGATCGTCTCTTCGATCCGGAAAGATGGCTGAGACATTGACAACAGCCCCCGATTAAATTTTTTCCTGAGATAATTTTTTTATAGGAAGCTCCTTCATGAGAAAACGATCATACAATTGTTCATAGATCGGAACGATGCGGTGAATATCAAATTTCTTCGCCTGTTCGGAAGCATTGTTCTTGAAAGTTTTCAAAATTTCATCATTCTCCAGAATCTTTATCGCATTCCGGCTCATGGAAACTATATCTCCTACCGGGCTCATATAACCCGTTTTCCCATTAATATTAATTTCAGGCAAGCCACCTGCATCGGATGAAATCAGGGGTACCCCTGCAGCCATGGCTTCCAGGGCAGCTAATCCAAAACTTTCATATTCCGAAGGGAGAATGAACAGGTCCGATACAGCCAGGATTTCTTCGATCTGCTCTTGTTTTCCTATGAACCGAATATCTTCACAAATACCGAGTTCCCTGCATAAGATCTCTGCGTCGTGGCGATCCGGACCATCTCCCACGAATAATAATTTCGAAGGAATTTCTTTGTTTACTGCCGCAAAAATTTTCACAACATCCAGCACTCTTTTAATTTTACGAAAATTTGAAGCATGAACGATGATGCGTTCATTATTGGGAGCAATCACTTTTCGGAAGGGATCAATTGCTTTTATATGAAAACGGTTCAGGTCAACAAAATTCGGGATCACTTCAATCTCCTTCTTAATGTCAAAAATTTCATAAGTTTCATCCCGCAGGTTTTCGGATACGGCAGTGATTGCATCACTCTCGTTGATCGAAAAAGCAACTACCGGCGCAAGTGTTTTATCTCTTCCCACCAAAGTTATATCTGTTCCATGCAAAGTAGTGATCACCGGAATGGTTACGCCCTGTGTGGCAACAATTTTTTTAGCCATATAAGCTGCAGAGGCATGCGGGATGGCATAATGTACATGCAATAAATCCAGATGATGATTTATTATCACATCAACCATCGTACTGGAAAGCGCTGTCTCATATGGCGCATAATCAAAGAGCGGGTAGGTTGTTACCCGCACTTCATGATAGAAAATATTTGCGTTGTATTCTGTGAGCCTGACGGGCTGCTGGTAAGTAATAAAATGTACCATGTGCCCTTTGTCAGCAAGAGCCTTACCGAGTTCTGTAGCCAGAACACCACTCCCTCCGAAGGTCGGATAACAAACAATACCTATTCGCATGTACTGATTTTATTGAACGAAGTTAAACAGATTTTCAAGAGCTTTATAAGATATGCCTTATACTTATCTTAGCGGAAATAAACAGATATGCGTTGGTTTTTGTTTGGTTCTTTCTTTTATTTTTTTACAGGTTCCGTTAAGGCTCAGTCTGATTCTGTTTTTATAAGAAAAATCGCAGATGAGATTTTTCAGCATAGCACCGCATACAGTAATCTGCATACATTAACGAAGACCATTGGTCCGCGTCTTTCAGGATCTCCACAAACATATACTGCTGAAAAATGGGGACAAGATGCATTAAAACAGGCTGGTGCAGACCGTGTTTATTTACAAAAAGCAATGATCCCGCATTGGGTGAGAGGAGGCAGGGATCAGGCCTCATTGATCTCCGGAAAAAACAGGCAGAATCTCGC
>DATHNR010000024.1:0-4615 GCA_035485835.1 Puia sp. | reverse complement strand
CCCAGTGGGTGACCCAGTGAAACCGCACCTCCATGAATATTTACTTTGGATGGGTCCAGATTCATTCGTTTACTATTCTCAATGCCAACTACGGCAAAAGCTTCATTCAGTTCCCAGTAATCAATATCACCCATTTTTAATCCGGCTTTTTGAACTGCCCTTGGCACAGCAATTGAAGGTGAAGTCGTAAACCATTCCGGCGCCTGTTCGGCATCTGCATAAGAGAGTATTCTTGCAAGTGGTTTCAGCCCAAGCTGTTTTAATTTTTCTTCACTAACCAATATCATGACCGCCGCACCATCATTCATTGAGCTGGCATTCGCAGCAGTCACTGTACCATCTTTTTGAAAGGCAGGCTTAAGAGATGGAATTTTTTCAAATTTTACATTGAATGGTTCTTCATCCTGTTCCAAACGTAATGTTTCTCCTTTTTTTTGAATTTCAACGGCTACTACTTCTTCTTTGAATTTGCCTGCTTTCCATGTTTCCTGTGCCCTCCTGTAACTTTCCACAGCAAATGCATCCTGTGATTCACGTGTAATGCCGCAGGTGGATGCACAGAGCTCAGCAGCATTACCCATTGCCTTGCCATCATATACATCAGTGAGTCCGTCTTTAGCAAGACCGTCGATCAGTAGACTGTTTCCATATTTATTTCCCCATCGTAATTGTTCTGCATAAAAAGGCACGTTGCTCATACTTTCCATACCACCTGCCACCACTACTTCAGAATCGCCTAATAAAATATTTTGTGTTCCAATCGCTATCGATTTCATTCCACTCGCACAAACCTTGTTTACCGTGGTGCAATTGACATGGTCCGGAAGGCCAGCAAATTTTGCCGCCTGGCGGCCTGGTGCCTGCCCCAGGTTTGCCTGAAGTACAGATCCCATCAACACATCCTGTATATCCATTTCGGGACGCTGAATTCTTGATATAGCTTCCCGTATGACAAGGGATCCCAGGCGTGTCGCCGAAATATCTTTTAGCATGCCTCCAAAACTTCCAATCGGCGTTCTTACTGCTGCCACAATATATACGGCTGAAGATTTCATCTGAATTTTTCAGCAAGTTAATTCAAAAGCTTAAAGCCCGAATCTTCATCGAGAATCCAGTTCAAAATAAAAATTTTATGATGCTTAATAATATTTATACTCTAAATTTATTCTTTCACTATGTTTTTCACTTCATAACGATTCTATGGGAGACCTTCAGGTACATAAGCAGCCAAAAAAATATGATGCAATAATTGTAGGATCAGGCGCAGGTGGTGGTATGGCCGCATATGTTTTAGCCCATGCCGGATTAAAGGTTTGTCTGATCGAAGCAGGTCCAATGTTTGATCCAAAAAAAGATTCCAACCAATTAAAAAACCCGTGGGAATCCCCAAGACGTGGTGCCAGTACTAAATTCAGACCTTTTGGAGATTTTGACGGATGTTACTGGGGATGGGAAATAGATGGAGAACCATACACTCATGTAGGTGATACAAAATGGGAATGGTGGCGCGCTCGCATGCTGGGTGGAAGAACCAATCACTGGGGAAGAATTTCTCTCAGGTTTGGTCCGCTTGATTTTAAAAGAAAGAGTATCGACGGTCTGGGTGATGACTGGCCGATCGGTTATGATGATGTTAAGCCCTATTATGATAAGATTGATCAGATGCTGGGTGTTTTTGGAACAAATGAAGGGTTATACAATGATCCTGATGGTATTTTCCTTCCACCACCAAAACCGAGGCTGCACGAATTATTCATAAAAAATGCCGGCAAACGTGCAGGTGTTCCTGTAATTCCGTCACGTCTGTCCATACTGACCAAGCAGATCAATAAAGAAAGAGGAGCCTGTTTTTTTTGTGCACAGTGTGGCCGCAGCTGTAAAGTATATGGTGATTTTTCAGCTTCCTCCTGCCTCGTAATACCTGCCCTGGCAACAGGAAATATAGACCTCGTCACCAACGCGATGGCGAGAGAAGTATTAACAGATAAAGAAGGACTGGCTACCGGAGTTTCCTATATCAACAAAGAGGATATGCAGGAATATCAGGTCAGTGGCCGGGCTGTAATTCTGGCTGCAAGTGCCTGCGAGAGCGCCAGGCTTTTATTGAATTCCAAGTCTGCAAGGCATCCGAATGGTCTTGCCAATAATAGTGATGCAGTTGGAAGATATCTCCATGATTCCACCGGAGCGGATATGGGTGGTATTATACCTGATCTATTTAATAGAAAAAGATACAATGAGGACGGTGTAGGCGGCATGCACGTGTACAGTCCCTGGTGGCTTGACAATAAAAAGCTGGACTTTCCCCGGGGATATCACATTGAATATGGAGGAGGTTTTGGGATGCCGTTGTATGGCTTTAATTGGGGTATTGAAAACCTCAATGGAACTTTTAAAATAAACGGTAAACAGAAAGAAGGCGGAGGTTATGGTACATCACTTAAAGAAGACTACCGCTATTTTTTTGGCGCCCACGTTGGTATGGCTGGCCGTGGCGAAGCAATCGCAAGAAAAGACAGCTATTGTGAAATCGATCCGGAAATGGTAGATAAATATGGTATTCCCGTATTAAGGTTCAACACTTCATATACTGATTATGAAATTAACCAGGCTAAACATATGAAGCAGACTTTTGCTGAAATCCTGGACAGTATGGGTGCAAAAATAACCTGGGGAGGTGATGATGGAAAGCACAATAATTATGGATTACATGCACCTGGAAATATTATTCATGAAGCCGGTACAGTTCGAATGGGTAACGATGCAAAACACGCACCCTTAAATAAATACAGCCAGGCACATGACTGCATAAACCTGTTTTGTGTGGATGGCGGCCCCTTTGTTTCACAGGCCGATAAAAACATCACATGGACCATACTCGCACTTTCCATGAGAACAAGTGAATACATTGTAGATCAGATGAAAAAGCAAAATATATAAAATTAACGGTCATGGACAGACGAAAATCAATTAAGACCCTGGTTATTGGCGGAATTTCAATCGGGGCGATAGCTGAAGCCTGCAAACAGCACGAAAACAGTCCGGTGCTTCCTGCTGAAAAAGATAAAGAATCAATTGTAGCCGGTTTAAACCGGATGAAGGAAGAATTAGCCTACGAAAAAATGATCGATGCGGAACCGGCTTTTTTTACTTCTGAAGAAATGACTACCATCACAATGCTGGGGGATATTATTATTCCAAGAGATGCGATAAGCGGCAGTGCATCGGATGCGAAGGTTCCTGAATTTATAGAATTCATAGTGAAAGACATGCCGGAGCATCAAACACCCATGCGTGGCGGATTACGCTGGCTGGATTTGCAATGCCTGAAACATTACGAAAAAGCGTTTAAGGATTGTGATTCGAAACAACAAATGGAAATGATTGATGAAATAGCGTGGCCCAAAAAAGCTAAACCTGAAATGATGCAGGGAGTTGCATTTTTCAGCCTGATGAGAAACCTTACAGCAACAGGTTTTTATACTACAGAAATCGGAGTTAAAGATGTAGGTTATATAGGCAATGTACCAAATCAATGGGATGGTGTGCCAGAGGAAGTATTGAAACAATACAACCTGGCATATTCAGAAAAAGAACTGAAAGAATGCGTCAGATTTACCTGATAAATTAATTTTCAATTGGGTTCACATAATAGCCTTCTTCGCTTAAAACGAAACTATTAGGAACGAAAGAAAGAAGTGACTGGGTAATCATGGATGCTGCTTCCCTTAAATAGGTTGCTCCGATTTCCGGAGTGCGAACAGCAAACTGCCAGCTTTGAATTTTCAGAAATGCTACTTTACTTTCCTGAATTATCTGGTTATCGAGTTGCCGGAAGATCTCCGCAAGACGATCCTGTTGGTTATCAATATTCGGGGACATAGGGATCAGATTTTGGGTTTTCAAAGGTTGATGGATTATTAACGGTAACAGTCCCTAAAAAATTGTCCGGATTTAGTGATATCAATCCTTCTTTACGCCTTTAATTTTCACCTTCTTTACATTATCGCGCTCGCCTTTCATAGTTGCAGCCAGCTTTAATGCATTGTAGGCATTTATTATTCCACCGCTTGCAGATAACTGACTAAAAGCCACCCATTGTCCGGGTCCGGGCCATTTAACTTCGTTTTCCGGGAGTTTCATAACGGATTGTATGAGTATATACTTTAGCTGTCGGGCGCTTAATTCCGGATAATATTCCAACAACAATGCTGCTATACCACTGGCCATAGGTGCGGCCATACTGGTGCCGCTGTAAGAAGCATATTGGTTACCAGGAAGAGTAGAATAAACTTTGACACCAGGTGCAAACAAATCAACTTCTTTTTTCCCATAATTGGAAAATGGAGCCATTACAAGGCTGTCAGGTCCACCTGCATTTGCACCAACTGTTAGCCAGCAGCATGAATTTCTGCCCGACAATTCATATTCCGGATTTGGATAGTGCGTAATTGAATCTAAATTCTGAAATTCATTTCCTGCCGCGTCCACAAGCAAAACATCATGTTCTTCGGCATATCTCACAGCATCATCCACCCATTTTTTACCCGGAGAAATATATTTTCCAAAACTCATATTAACAACCCGGGCACCGTTATCTACTGCATATCGTATG
>DATHNR010000023.1:0-4230 GCA_035485835.1 Puia sp. | reverse complement strand
CTTGCACGCAGTCCTGCTTCGAGTTTGATGTTTTTAGTCAGTGGATCAGTATAATCGGTTTGTGCTGTAAAGAATTCCGGAGCCGCTGTAGCGAGTGTCTGTTGCTGAGTTATGAAATCGACAGGCGAACCAGGCAGGCCGGTATAATAATCCGTTGTGTAGAGTGCCGATGTATGCGCCTGCACACCGAAATAAGAACCATCGACCGTGAGCTGACGTCCATCTTTAGCAAATAAATGCTTCAAGCCGAGTTGTGCACCATTGACATCAAAGACCCGGTCATTGTCGGAATAACGCGTTGAATAACTCGTTGGATTTTCAAATCCATTGAGGCTGTCGGTTTGAATCTGTGAAATATCTGTGGGTTTAAATTCACCATGTACCTTAATATAAGAACCTGAAATGGTTGTCTTATTACTGGCAAAATAATCGATCCCGATCTGGCCAAACATAAAATGTCCTTTATTCTGACTCTGATCCTGTTGTTGCAAACGCGTAGTATCCGTGAGAAAAGTATAACGATCAGTAGTACCTGTAGTTTTACTATTTACTGCGTTATACATTCCATTGGCACTGAGGTTTACTTTCCCCTGGCGGATATTAAATCCCGCGAGTGCATTGGGAGCACCATGGGAATCAATACCTCCTGATATATTTCCATTATAACCTTTCTTGCGATTTTTTTTCAGAACAATGTTGAGGATACCAGCGCCTCCACCGGAGGCATCATATTTTGCAGAGGGATTCGTCATCACTTCAACACTTTCAATCGCATCTGCAGGAATCTGATCCAATGATAATGTTGTGGGTCTGCCGTCTACAAAAATCGTCGGCGTTGCTCCGCGCAATGTTACATTTCCATCAATATCCACATTTACCGAAGGAACGTTACGCATCACATCCAGACCGGTTCCACCGGCACTCACAATATTTTTCTCCACATTAAATACTTTTTTGTCAAGCTCCAGTTTCATGGTCGGTGTGCTGGATGTGACTACTACGGTTCCCAGTGTTTTTATATCGGGAAAAAGTTTAACAGTGCCAAGATCCTTATCAAATGTCGGCATCGTACCATATGGTGAACTATTATTTCCGGGAACAATTCTGAATGAAAGATCCTGCGTTTTATACCCGGTGGAAGACACACGGAGTATCAGCGGCGCACCAACGGGCAGGTCCTCAAAATTAAATTCACCATTTGCTTTAGTGTCCATCCCCTTCAGCAGTACCATTTTCTTTTTCTTCGTAACGGTATCCGTGACAACGGATTTCAAAATGATCGCAGTAACATCACCCATGGGCTGCCCCAGCGAATCTGTAATTTTACCATAAGCGCGACCTATTGAAGGCGCTTGTGCATTTGTCGTGTTTGCTATTGCAAAACATATCAGGATTAAGCAGAGTATCTTTCTCACGGCGTTATATTTTAGACCGCTAAAATAATTTCACCCTGCTTCGTTAACTAATGGAAACCGGCCAACGGCAGCAAAAAACCGGTCAATGCAGGGTTTTTTCCGTGAAAGATATTATTTAAAATACCCGGTCGCCCATTCTATAAATATCGGCCAGTTTGGTCCGGTAGTATGACCTCCGCTATGCTGACGAAACGCAATCTCCCCCTTCGTGAGGGATGTTTCCATCGGAGGAAATTCAGTAGTCCCAAGGCTTCTTTTACCTAACAGAATGTATACTGGTCCTGCATAAACGCCTCCTAAAAACATTCCCTTTGCATCCACCCACTGCCCTTCGATTTTTGGTGAACCGGAACTGATGAATACCGGGCGGGGTGCACACAATGCTATTAATTCGTGTGCGTCAACGGGTAAATCATTGGGAGATAAAGGGCCGGCATATTTAATAAAGTTTCCCGCGAACCAATGATATTCACCTGATGAAGCAAGGTTCTCTACCTGTTCTCCAAAAACACGGCGAAGTATTTTCGTGCCCCCTGCCCCGGATGAACCAATAAATGCTATGGCCAGTCTGGGTTCATAAGCCATAGCAACAATAGCTGCTTTACCATAACGTGAAAGCCCCTCTATGCCAATTTGTTTTGCATTTACTGATTTGTCTGTTTCAAAATAATCTATTGCACGGCTTGCTCCCCATGCCCAGGCACGCAATGTTCCCCAATCGTCTGGTTTGCGATGTTGTCCTTTATTCACCAGACCAATTATACCCTGTGTTAATCCGGCTCCATTGTCTGCCTGATAACTCGTGGGAATTATAATTGCATAACCCCAGCCTTTTTCAAGGAGTTGTTGTTGCCAGCCAGGTTGCACCAGCGTGCCCGGAGGAGGGGCTGGAATTTTAAATCCGGGAGGAAACACAAATCCAAATTCCATGATAACCGGCACAGGTGTTTTAATATTTGCCGGTGTACTCAACGTGAGATCAATATTGACCGTGATGGAGGGATAAGAAGAATTATCAACATGACCAATCAGTTTCCTGGTTATTGCTGGCACATGATTACTCGAATCATAGCTTGTGCTCACCAACTCCCAGGTTACTTTCGGAATATTTTCAGGAACCCTCCCATAAATTTCACTGTCAAAATATGCAACGATTTCAGGTCGTCGTTTTTCCCACCAGATTTTTTCTGTTGTAACCGGCTGACCATTATTTAATATCAATGGGTTGGGCAATGAAGTGTATTGTGTGGCTTTCGTCTCATCGGTATTGGCAGCATTGGGCGCCTGCGGATTTCCTGACGGACCGGGTCTCGTGGAATCAATATGCAACTGGTTCAGCATATTCTGATAGTCAAGCTGGCTAAGTCTTCTGATGTTAGCCCAATACAAACTGTCAGCAGGAGAAAGCTTGCCAAACTGTGCATAATCTTTCAAAATAATTGAAAGGCTGATTAGCAAAAGGCATAATATTTTTTTCATATAACAGAAATATATTGAAAACATTTTAAACCACTACATTTAACATCTGGTTATTTTGAAATCATATTGTTATGAAACTCATTTCAGGAATATGCGCGTTTATTTTTATTGCGTGTGTTACTATTGTCACTGATACATCATTAAAAAATGCTTATAAGAAAGATTTTCTTATCGGTGCAGCATTAAACGCCTCCGAGATTGAAGAGGAAATTCCTGAAGCCGTAAACTTCATTCCTTCACAGTTCAATGCCATTACCCCCGAAAATATCATGAAATGTGAAGTGATCCATCCAGGCTGGGACAAATATAATTTCGATCTGGCAGATAAATATGTAGCATATGGAAAGAAAAACAAAATGTTTATTGTCGGCCATACACTTATATGGCATAGTCAGCTGTCACCATTTGTAAAAAATTTAAAAAACAGGGACTCCCTTTTGCTGTTTATGACGAATCACATCAATACGGTTGCCGGCAGGTATGCCGGGAAGGTGAATTCCTGGGATGTGGTTAATGAGGCACTCAATGAAGATGGAAGTTTAAGAAATTCAATTTTTCTGGAAGTAATAGGAGAAGATTATATACGCAAAGCATTTGAACTGGCGGCAAAAGCAGCTCCTGACGCCGAGCTTTACTATAACGATTACGGTATAGAGCAACCGAAAAAAAGAGCCGGGGTAATTGCTTTGGTAAAAAAACTGAGGGATAGTGGTACCCGGATTGACGGGGTTGGCATTCAGGGTCACTGGAGTATTAAGGGACCTCCATTAAAAGATATTGAAAATAGTATCATCGAATATTCTGCCCTTGGATTAAAGATAAGTTTTACTGAACTGGATTTGACTTGTCTCCCGAATCCCTGGGATTTAAAAGGCGCGGACGTAAATCAAAATTATGAGAACAGTCCCTTTATGAATCCGTATCCGGCAGGATTGCCTGATTCCATCCAGCTAAAACTGGCAAAATGCTATGAAGATTTATTTAAATTATTTATCAAATACAAAGATAAAATTGAAAGGGTAACATTCTGGGGAGTAAACGACGGACAGTCATGGTTAAATAACTGGCCAATAAAAGGAAGAACCAATTATCCGCTGTTATTTGACAGAAATTTTAAACCAAAGCTGGCATTTGAAAAAGTTATGGCTTTGAAAGAATAGTTCAATTCGTCATCTGTTTAGATGTGCGGATATAGTCTGCTATATTTATCAAGGGGGCGATCAGGATATCTTTCTGATTTTGTTTCAGAAACACAAGGAATTCCCTATGTGCCGGAATGGATACATTTAATGAATTACCTCCACCGACTCCATGAAATAGAATAACAAGAAGTGAG
>DATHNR010000022.1:0-2088 GCA_035485835.1 Puia sp. | reverse complement strand
CTGCTTCAGCACTCATACCATCGATTGAATCACCCGGCATTTCGTATGCATCCGCCAGTTTATAGATGTCAACCACATTGGAAGTTCTTTCCACTGAAGTACCCATCGCATAATTGTTGTTTTCGCATATAAATACTACAGGAAGTTTCCAAAGCATAGCTAGATTGAATACCTCATGCAACATGCCCTGCCGCGCAGCGCCGTCACCAAAAAATGTGAGAACCGCGTTGTCAGTTCCTTTATATTTTTCCGCGAATGCAAGACCTGCCCCTGTTCCGATCTGGGCACCCACAATACCATGACCTCCAAAAAATTTAACATTCACTCCGAAAAAATGCATGCTCCCACCCTTCCCTTTAGCCGCCCCTGTCGATTCGCCATAAAGTTCCGCCATGCATGCATTGGCGCTGATTCCTTTGGATAAAGCTAGGCCATGGTCCCGGTAACCCGTAATAAACGGATCATCCGGCCTGCTGGCAGTCATGCATCCGGCGGCTATCGCTTCCTGCCCGATATATGCATGAAAAAACCCCCGGATTTTTCCTTCCATTTTATACTTTTCTTCGGCCATTTGTTCAAACTGGCGGATAAGCTGCATGAGTTCGTACCAGTATAAGTAGGTTTCTTTTGAAAACTTGGTAGCCACTTATGTAAATTTGGTTTATACCTGCCGGATCGGCTTAGGCGGTGCAAAGATAAGGGGTAAACGGGAATTTTTTCTTCAATCAATGAGTTTTGGGAACTGTTTTTTACCTTTCCAACAGCTTAACTCTTAATATTTTCCATGGAAAAGGCGATGTTTTCAGATCTGATCCCACGGATACCGTGTAATAACTAAATTACAGCGGATAATCCGCGTACCAGATGCTATCTCTCAGGAATATAACACTAACCCAATACAAGAATTACCTTCAAAAAAGTTTTTCATTTGATAAACCGGTCGTTGGTATTTACGGAAATAATGGAGTAGGAAAAACAAACCTGCTCGATGCGATTTATTACCTGAGTTTTACAAGGAGTTATTTTTTTAAATCTGATTTGCAGAATGTTCATCATGGAAAGTCAGGATTCCGGATTGAAGGAAATTTTGAAACGGATGAAGCAGACCAGAATGTCATCTGCATTCTCCGTGAAACGGGGAAAAAAGAAGTACTTCTGAATGATGAAATATATCAACGCCTTTCCCAACACATCGGAAAGCTGCCCTGTGTTATCATTACCCCTGATGATGCCAGGATCATTACTGAAGGAAGTGATGAACGACGAAGGTATACCGACGCCCTTCTATGTCAGATGGATCCTTTATACCTTCAAAACCTGATAGAATATAACCGTCTTCTTCAGCAACGTAACCAATTACTGCGTTCTCTGGCTGAAAGGATCTCTACAGAAAGAAGTCTGTTGGATGTTTATGATGCGCAATTGCAGCGTCCGGGTACCTATATTTTTGTGAAACGGCAGCTTTTTTTCCAGGAGATCCTGCCTTCCATAGAAGGCATTTATAAATATATATCGGGTTCGGATGACGGCCTTCAACTTACTTATCAGAGTGATTTACTTTCCGGACCATACGCTGAACTCCTTTTTACATCACGCGAAAAAGACCTGATATTACAGCGCACACACTCGGGCATTCACCGGGATGATATAGAAATCCGGCTCACGAATCAGCCCTTTAAAAATATTGCTTCACAGGGACAACGAAAGAGTCTTCTTTTTGCAATGAAACTGGCTGAATATGAATTATTAAAAAAAACAAAAGGATTTGCACCGATAATTCTGCTCGATGATGTTTTTGAAAAACTCGATGCCGGGCGAATGCATAAGCTTCTTGAACGGGTTTGCGCTCCGGGTAATGGCCAGCTATTTATAACGGATACCCATGAAAGCCGAATGCGCGAACACCTTGAAAAATTATCCACTGATTATGCGTTAATTGGCTTATAGTATATGGTAAATGGATTATGGCTGTGGTCCGGGAGTCTTTAACAAACTATAAACCATCCACCATAAACTATTTACCTTTATCAAATGGGTGAGTATTCAATGGCGGATGCAATGCGTCAGTTCCTGAAACAAAGCAGGCTG
>DATHNR010000021.1:0-4763 GCA_035485835.1 Puia sp. | reverse complement strand
ATCGTATCTGATAACAGGTATTTTTGAAAAGAACGCTGAAAACGTTTCGGATAAATTCGATCTGTTATTCAATTTCGATCAGTTCATTGAAAGGAGACCCGGCATGAAGGATTGGGGAAACAGTGATCCCAGCACTTTTCTGATATTAAAGAAGGGAACAAATATCAGCCAGTTCAATGCTAAGATCAAAGATTTTATGCATTCGAAAGAGAAGGATTCGAAAAAGACTTTATTTGCAAGAAAATTCTCCGACCGCTATCTCTATGGTCAGTATAAAGATGGCATGCAGGCGGGTGGAAGAATATCGTATGTAAAATTATTTTCGGCGATCGCCTTATTTATACTGGCCATTGCCTGTATTAATTTCATGAACCTGTCCACGGCCAATGCATCAAGAAGAATAAAAGAAGTAGGCATAAAAAAAGTAGTGGGAGCAGGAAGGGCAACACTCATTCTTCAGTATCTCGGTGAATCAGTCTTAATGAGTTTTTTATCAGTCATTCTCGCCGTCGTATTGATCTATCTTTTGCTTTCTCAATTTAATTCAATAACCGGCAAGAACCTGGTATTTGAATTCAGTGGCAGGGTAATATTTACAGTTTTAGGTATAGCACTTATAACAGGAATCATAGCCGGAAGCTATCCTGCATTATACATCTCCGGATTTAAACCCGCGCTGATTTTAAAAGGCAGTGTCAAAACTTCCATCGGAGAATTATGGATGCGGAAGGGACTGGTTATATTTCAGTTTACGTTATCTGTCATTGCGATCGCCGCCGTTTTGATCGTGTACAAACAGGTAAATTATATTCAGACAAAAAACCTCGGTTATAACAGGGAAAATATTATTGACTTTACCATTCCCCTGGAAATGGATTCGGCATCTTTCGTCTCCGCGGCAAGTTTTGTAAATTCTCTAAAGAATATTCCAGGCGTATTGAATGCGGGAAGTCATTACCATAACCTGACCGGAGATCATGGTGGTATTGGCGGATTTCAGTGGCCCGGAAAAGATCCCTCCAAAGACATTGATTTTGCAAATCTTGAAATGGGGAATGGCTTTTTGCAGACTGTTGGCATTAAAATAAAAGAGGGAAGGAATTTTTCCGACAATCTAAATGCGCAGAACGAAATTATTTTTAATGAATCAGCCATTTCAGCCATGGGACTGAAGGATCCGATAGGGAAAAAAGTTAAGTTCTGGAATCAGGAGAAAACGATTGTCGGGGTAGCCGCTGATTTTAATTTCGAATCTTTATACCAGCCTTTAAAGCCTGCGTTTTTCCAGATGTTTCCTGTTATGCCAAATGTGATTGTAAAATAAAACAGGGTACAGAGAGGCAAACGATCGAACAGGTAAAGAATGTCTATGCTTCATTTTATAAAGGCCTTCCCTTTGATTATAAATTTCTGGATGAAGAATACCAGATCCTTTATGTTTCTGAGAACCGGGTTGCTGTTTTATCAAAATATTTTGCAGGTCTGGCGATTCTTATTTCCTGTCTCGGTTTATTCGGCCTCGCAGCATTCACCGCTCAGAGAAGACAAAAAGAAATCGGCATCAGAAAGGTTGTTGGCGCTTCCATCAGCAGCCTGCTGGTTATGTTATCAAAAGATTTTTTAAAGCTTGTTCTGGTTGCGGTACTCATTGCATTTCCATTGGTATGGTGGATAATGAATGACTGGCTCAGCAGTTTTGCGTACCAGGTTCATATTGGTGCAGATATATTTATCATCTCTGCCGGATCCATTATATTAATCACCCTGATAGCTATAAGTTTTAAATCCGTGAAAGCTGCTGTTGCGAATCCGGTCACTAGTTTGAGGTCGGAATAGGGTAATTCGTGGATCGTAGATCGTGCATCGTTGATCGATTTACGATTTACGATACACGATACACGACTACAATTGTTAAATTAAATCAAAACCAATGTTGTTCAATCAGCTAAAATCAGCCTTCAGGAATTTATTCAGGTATAAGAACTACAGCGTTTTTAACATTGCCGGACTGGCTGCGGGCATCGCCGTATGTATACTGATTGCCGTAATCATTCGCTTTGAGACGAGCTTTGATGATTTTCATAAGAATAAGAATCAACTCTTCAGGGTGTTGATGGAATATCATCACCCAGGAGATCTTGGTATATTTTATGGAGCCGGAGCTCCGTATCCACTACCCAGCATTATTAAAAAAGATCTTCCCGAAGTCAAAAAATCTTCGGGTATCAATTCATTTGGTAATGATCAGATTTTAGTGATGGATGAACATGGCAAAGTGGTTAAAAGATTCAAGGAGAAAAAAGGGATGTTTGCTGTAGAACCGGAATTCTTTGACATGTTTGATTTCAAATGGCTGGCGGGTAATGCTACCAGTTCACTATCAGATAAGAACTCCGTGGTTCTCACAAAAGAAATCGCTGAAAAATATTTTGGAGACTGGAAGAATGCATTGGGCAAAACTATTAAGCTGGACAATTTTCTCCTGGTGAAAGTAACGGGTATATTGGAAAATGTTCCTCCCAATACAGATTTCCAGTTTAAGATTGTGGTGCCCTATGCTGTGCTAGGTTTGGATAAAAATACAGACTGGGGAAGTTCTTCAGATAATCATGATATGTATTTGATGCTTCCCCCCGGAACAACCGCTGCAACTTTTGATCCGAAACTCAGGGAAGAATTCAAAAAATACAGACCAGCAGATGACAAGGATGAAATCGTTGTGCAGCCGCTGAGCGAAATTCACTATTATGATCCTCACAGTCATACCGGGAATTTCCTCGGAAGAACGATTGCAAAATCAACCCTGAGAATTTTGTGGATGATCGCCGCATTTATTCTCATTATTGCCTGCGTTAATTTCATCAATCTGGCCACTGCACAGGCAGTCAACCGTGCGAAGGAAGTGGGCGTTCGAAAAGTATTGGGTTCCGGAAAATGGCAACTCAGGATGCAGTTTCTGACTGAAACATTTTTACTAGTGCTGATTTCCGTAACGCTCGCCCTGGTCATAGCGTCCTTTTCTATCCCGCCTGTTGGCCGGATTCTTGAAATGTCTCTTTCTTTGAGTGTTCTGTATAGCGGAGATATGATTCTTTTTTTTGTTGGACTTATAGTTGTAGTAACTATTCTGGCAGGATTTTATCCATCTGTTTTGCTCTCCGGATTCAATCCAATTGAAGCATTAAAAAGCAGGCTGGCTATAAAAAGTAATAAGGGAATTTCTTTACGACGCAGCCTGGTTGTTTTTCAATTTATTATCGCGCAGGGCCTTATTATTTGTACAATCATCATGCTCCTGCAAATGAATTATTTCGACAAGCAATCGATGGGATTCGACAAGGATAATATTGTGGATATTACATTTCCGGGTGACAGTGCATCGAATGCCAAAATAGATTATTTAAATGCAAGCCTGCACAGGATTCCGGGTGTAAAAAATGTAAGTTTCAATTCAACACCACCGGCAACGGATAATAACAACTGGTACGATTTTAAATATGATCATGAGTTAAAATATAATGAACAATATTCCATTATGAAATTTGTCGATCCCGCCTATTTACAGACTTATGGCCTGACCCTGGTGGCGGGACGAAATTTCAGTTCTGATACGGCACACGAAGTGTTAGTCAATGAAAGAATGTTACAGGAACTGGGCGGAAAGCACCCCGAAGATGTGTTAAATACACAAATAGATATTCACGACGTAGTGGGTCCGATTGTTGGTGTGGTGAAAAATTTCAATTCAACCGGCTTTAAAGACAAGTATTCACGTGTTTTATTTGCTCCAAAAAAACGATACTATCGGCGTGTTGGAGTAAAACTGAGCTCCGGTGAAAGTTTTGAAGCCATTAAAAGCATTGAAAATTTATGGAACAAAACTTTCCCTGATTATGTTTTCGAATATCAATTTATGGATGAAGCCGTAGCTAATTTTTATAAACAGGAAAGCCAGCTGGCAACGCTCTATAAAATATTTGCAGCTATTGCGATTTTCCTTGGATGTCTCGGTTTGTATGGACTGGCTTCTTATATGGCCGTTCAGCGGATCAAGGAAGTCGGTATTCGTAAGGTGCTGGGTGCATCTATCGGAAGCATTGTCTATTTATTTTCGAAAGAATTTATCGTCCTGATTTCTATAGCTTTCCTTGTTGCGGCACCCCTTGCCTGGTATTTCATGAACAGCTGGCTGAGGGATTATGCGTTCCGGATTGATATCAGCTGGTGGATTTTTGTTACGGGTGGATTCGTATCTATCCTGATTGCTCTGGCTACAGTGAGCTATCGTGCAGTGCGTGCCGCTGTTGTGAATCCGGTTACCAGCTTACGCTCAGAATGAGCTTAAGGCACAAGGCGTAAAGCGTAAGGCTTAAAGCGTAAGGCGTAAAGCGTAAAGCATAAAGCTTTTATTGCTAGAGAAGAATATTTATTCGAAAGCTTTTTTCATTATGAATTTGCCTTACGCTTTACGCTTTAAGCCTTACGCCTTACGCCTTGTGCCTTAAGCTCATTCTGAGCGTAATCTGTTGACCGGATTCACAACCGCAGCCCTTATTGCGCGAAAACTTACGGTAGCCAATGCTATAATGATAGATAACAATGCTCCGGCAACAAAAATCCACCAGCTTATATCAATCCGGAACGCATAATCCCTCAGCCAGCTGTTCATGAAATACCAGGCAAGGGGTGCCGCAACAAGGAAAGCTATAGAAATCAGGACGATAAATTCTTTCGAAAATAAATAGACAATGCTTCCGATAGAT
>DATHNR010000020.1:0-5447 GCA_035485835.1 Puia sp. | reverse complement strand
TAAGGCTTAAGGCTCAAGGCGTAAAGCGTAAGGCGTAAAGCTTAAGGCTTAAGTCGTAAAAAATAATTTAAATTGTAAGTCTCACACTCCCATACTCCCATACTCCCATACTCCCATACTCCCATACTCCCATACTCCCATACTTGTTTTCAGTTCTTCCCCGAAAACAAAGTCCAGTCATAAGCCAGCATATTCTTTAAATATTTATTCTGCCAGCTATATTCGGGATGAAGTTTATAAAATGCATCCCCGATAAAATCTTCTCCGCATGGGTGACCCATATGCGCCCAGAACTGCATTTTAGATGCCAGATCTGAGGTGGTTACTTTTCCCTGCACTGCACCCATTGGATAATAAGGGGCAAGACTCCATTCGGGACATCCTTTGGGATCGGCATCAATATGTCCACATATGACACAACGATTGTTCATTGTTTTATTTTGAAGTGCATCCATATGGTCCGCTTCAATTATCTTTCCATTTGCCACATCCAGTTTTCCCTTCATGTCGACAAATACCAACTGATCCATTCTTTTCTTTCTTGCATTCGGTGAACTGGTTGAATCGTTCACATTAAAAGTGGTTTCTTCTTTTATTAAATTTGGATCACTCGGGAAATTAGACCCGATCATAGCAGTGTCTTTGCTGCGCCATACTCTGTAATCTTTCAAACCCAATTCAAGTTTAGCCACTTCATTTGTTTTAGTATCCCCGATAAGCCAGTCATTTGCATAACCGCCGTTAGTCCCTTTTGTAAAAATGCTTATTACATCGTCAATACTGTTACTGTATTGAGCGGCTTTGCGGGCGCGCATGAATTCAGGTATTCCGGTTGAATCAAATTTGTTGAATTGTGTAATCGTAGTTTCTGTGATCATTATACCTGATGCGGAAATTACAAAATCGTCGCCACTATGAATAAATCCGGGCATGCAATCCATGAGCATGTGATATCCTTTTTCCGGGACGATATCAGCAATAACATTCCAGTGCTGTCCGATAATATATTCCGTCCAGTTATTATGTGCCATTACTATCTTTCCGTCTTTAGTATAACTGCCATTCGCAATGAATGCGCTGCAATTACCAGGCGCCTTGTTATTGCCACTGCCCGGCCTGGCCAGATTGTCCAGCAAAGGCACATAATAGAAAGCCAGCTCTTCCAGGCCATTGTAGGCAGTCAGGTCAAGACTGTCATATTTTATATTTTTAGCCTGCAGGCCTTCAACGATTCCATTTATTTCATCCTTATATTCCCGGTCCAGCTTATCCCATAAAAAACTCTTTGCTGCATCCCGATAAAACTGCCAGTTCCTTTTCGTGTCGTGTACAAGCAAACAATTAAGCGCCTGAATGCTTGTGTCAATATCATTGGCAAGGAGATAGCCATGCTGATAACCGATATCAGAAGGCGATCCTTCCAGGTGAATATAAATCCATCCATTCTTATCTTCCCTGGATGCTTTTTCCAGTCTGTGATCTGAGGATTGTTTACATCCAATATTTCCTGCTGAAAGAATTATAAAAAAAGCAATAAATATCAGTTTGTTCATACATCAGATTTAATTATAAAAGTTTTTTGAAGAAAGGCTGCAGCTCATTTGCAAGGATCGCATGATCTTCCAAATTCGGATGACCTCCACATCCCCTGGCCTGCATGGGTTCAAAGAAAAACAATGCAACAGGCCTGGCAGATGGATACATGGAATCTGTTTTATTCTTTACTGCTTTCAGACAATTCTGAAGAAGTATCCTCCGGTTTCCATTAATCATCGGACTGCTTAGAAGCGCAATCCTTGCCCAGGGATATTTAGATTTAACCAACTGTACAAACCTGATATAATTATTTACAAAAACCGTACTGTCAAATGGAGACCTTTCGTGAACATGATCTCCTTCACTGAAATCATTCGTGCCGAGGGCAATACTTACGATGGCTGGATGATAGGTTTTAAAATTCCAGAAACGCTTGCTGTTAAACTGAAAATCGGTGTTCTCATATACCTGTGGCATCGAAGGTCCATTCGTGTTCCAGTTCCTGTAAATACCGATCCCACTCACGCTGCTAAGTATAAAATTTATGTTAAGTAATCTGGCAACTCTTGGCCCATATGCATAGTAGGCGTTATGCTGATCATGGTATTCGCCGGCCCCACAGGGTATCTCAGACGGATCCGCTGCCGCTCCGCAGGTAATACTGTTTCCTATGAATTCGATTAAGGGCAGTTCAGGAACTTTCAACGCGGTTATATGATGTGCAATGATCTTTTCAATAAATATCGGGCCGGTTTGTGCTTCCGTCGCTTTATAAATCCAAATGGTATGTTCGCCTTTATTTAATCCTGAAATAACCAGCGGCTGATGGTCACCTCCGGAAATTTTTATTCTCTTTTGATAAACCCCGTCCAGGGTATATTGCAAATAGTTGTGAAATCCTGAACCAGGAACATAAGCAAATATGCTGCAGGCCGTTCCGTTAAACCGATAGCCAAAATGTACAGCAGAACTAATCAATTCGAGACTTCCATTCGCATTTAAAATATACCTGCCGTAAGGTTGAAGAGAAACCGCCTTCAGTGTATCCCCGGGTGAGGCAAAGGAGGAAAAACAAAAAAAACATAAACAATTCAGAATCGTTGCCAGGAAAAGATTCAATATGTTTCTCATGAAAGCTGCGGGATTTTCTTCAGCTCAATTTAGTTTGAATTCTTCAATTATGTGTCATTGCTGATATTCCCATTCCCAAACATTCCCGTCTTCCGGATCATACACATCCCCCAGGAATTTAAATCTGTTCTTTTTCAGAATTTTAGTTGAAAAATTATTTTCTGCCAGAGTTCTTGCAGTAATCCTTACGGATGGATCGGTTTTCAGTGAAAGATCCACCAGAATTTTACAAATAGCTGTCCCGACTCCCTGATTCCTGAATTTTTCAAATGTGCCATAAGCAATTTCAACTGAACCACCGACAGGTTTTCCCTTGAAGGCTGCACAACCTACCAGGTCCTCATTTTCTTTTACGTAATAACAAATCCAGGGAGGTAAAAACCCTACTTTCTTGTAAAAATCTATGGACATGTGAAGGCTCTCGAGGCAATCAGGATTAGAATTAAATTCAGGATTTTCTTCTATATGCTCATAAACAGGGACCAATACCATACAGCTGATTTAGAAATTACTCCTGAGATTCACCATTAATTGCTGGGCTGAACTCAGATTCACAAATCCCTGCCTTGGCCTGTCCAGATCTATGATAAGGTACAAAGCAAGTGTGGTGATAACTGCAAATGCGATCACCAAAACTTTATTTCTTTCCAGGTTCTTACTTCCGTAACCGGATAGAAAAGCAGAAACCAGAACTAAAATACTAAGTATAATGAGGATTTGGTGGGGAACCATTGCTTTACGACCAGCTTCTCTGGTAGTCACAATATCTATCATGTCATTCAAAGAAGGAACCATTTGCTCGGTAGCAGTCCAATATTCCTGATTATGGGAATGTTGTGCTACACTGTTCCAGATAATTTTTGACAGGGAATCTGTCTGAACAAGCGTACTGTTTATCAGGTCTTCATCATCTCCTACATTATAATAAGAAATCCTGGTCTCCAGGTAATTTTTAAGATCCGCTCTTAACAGATTCCTGATGCTATCCGGATACATATCGCAGCGCAAAATAGTTTTACCGATGTCATTTGTTTCCGAAACAAGTAATTGGCGCCTGAGTTCATATTTAGAAGAAGCCATCCCGAATGTAAAAGAAAGTAACAAGGCTGTCAAACCAAGCAATGATCCTTCAGTCGGACCAATTCCCACATGTTCTATTCCGGGAAATCTTTTTATGTACCGGACTTTAAACCGGTATCCCATCCAGTTTACGAATATTAATAGAAACAGGAAAGGTATTGCCAGATAAATTGCAGGGATTAATTCCAGATTCATATCCTGATATAAATTAATTTTATCAATTAATTCCAGCCCCCGCCCAATGCCTTGTATAAAGAAACAATAGAATTTAGTTTTAGCTGCAGCGTGGATGATTCCAATAACTGGGCATCAAATAAATTGGTTTGCATGATGATCACTTCCAAATAGGAAGTGTAACCATTATCATAACGCGCCTGGGAGAGCATCAGCGCTTTTGTAGCAGCATCCACCTGTAATTTCCGCTGGGCATGTTCTTCATCCAGATTTCTATAAGCTCCAAGCGCATTGTCAACATCTGCAAATGCATTCAACGTTGTTTGCTGATATTGATAATAGAGTACTTCAGTTTGCCTGCGTTGTACTTCAACCAGTTGTTTATTCTGGCCAAAATTAAAAAGTGGTCCAACGAGAGATCCAAATCCATTGGCAACGAACCCTTTATTGGTAAGCAGAGAAGATAGCTGGGGACTTGCAAAACCCAGGGCGCCTGTCAGGCTGATCGTTGGAAATCGATTTGCTTCAGCCACACCAATCTGTTCAAACTGTGACTTTAAAGCAAATTCTGATGCTATAATATCGGGTCTTCTTTCAAGTAACTGCGATGGAATGCCGACCGGAATATCCGGCGATAAAATCTGATCATAGTTACTTGCACCCCGTACAATAGTTCCGGGACCCATTCCTATTAAAACCCGAATTGCATTCTCTACCTGAATGATCTGTCTCCTGAAAGATGGAACAGCAGCACCTGCAATCGCTTCCTGTTGCTGTGCCTGTAAAAGATCCAACTCAGAAACATATCCATGCTCAAATTTATCTTTTATGATCTTAGTATTTTCTTTTCTTCCTGCCAGCGTACTCTCAGAAATCGTTAACTCATTATCCAGGTCTCTCAAAAGAAAATAATCAGTAGCTACTTCCGCAACGAGGCTTACCTGCAACGCATCACGGTTTGCCTTTGAAGAAAGAAAATTATCAATCGCAGACCTGCTTTGATGGCGAAGCTTACCCCAGATGTCCAATTCCCAGTTCAGCACACCGAAAACATTAAACAGTCCTCCCTGTACTCCTCCGGCAATTTTTGTTGCATCCGTTCCTGCAGAACCACCACCTGCTTCAGCCTGGTAACCAAAATGCGGATACAAATTTGCTTTAACGACCCCTGACAATGCACGCGCTACTTCCATATTCGCAGCAGCAGCCAGCAAATCCCTGTTGCTGTCGATCGCTGCTTTTATCAGTGTTTGTAATGCGGTATCGTGATAGATGTTAAACCAGGTTGCCAGCGCCGAAGTATCCATATTTGTTGCATCGGGATATGAGATCGGGGCGGGCTCCGGAGGCCTTGAATATTTTCCTCCTACCATACAACCGGCAAGCATAATAATACTGCATATCAGAAAAAAATATGATTGCTTCCTTTTCATTTCATTTATGATGTATGAATACTATCGGCAGAATTCTTTTCTTCTGTTGTATTTACTTTTATTTTTTTCTTTCTCTCTATTAGAACAAAAAAG
>DATHNR010000019.1:0-3751 GCA_035485835.1 Puia sp. | reverse complement strand
TCAAGGAGGGTTATTAATGCAAGTTAATCGATTGGTGTTCCCATTCGTAATCCGTGGCTCTTTTTTCGAAAAATTTCAAAGGAATGATTGAGTAAACCAATACTGAAATAAGCACTCCTGCGAATGAGCCGGCCAGTACATCTACGGGAAAATGTTGCGAGAGATAGATCCGGGAAAAACCTGTAAGTGCAGCAATCAAAATAAAAAATATGCCCAATTTTCTATCCTGAAAATAAAAGCATAAAAGGGTTGTGAGCGCAAATATGGTTGCGGTATGTCCCGACGGAAAACTGGTAGAGCCGGTTCCGGTAATTCCATTTATGCAATGAATGGCTGCAGGGCCGAAATATAATTTTGGTCTTGGGCTGTGAACAAGATGTTTTAAAACCTGAACAATAAGCCCTGAAATGAGGAAACTGATTCCAATTTGCAAAGACCAACCGATCTTTTTCCTGATGAACAAAAAAACCATTACTACGATTAAAAATAATCCATTGCCCAGGTTGGTGAAAAGGATAAAGAAATAGTCCAGTATTTTGAAATGAAATCTGTTGATGAGCATAAACCCATCGGACTTGCTTATGGATATACAATAAATAGTTAACAGAAGAACAAATAAGAAGTAGCCGGAAAAATATGCAGGGTTGCGGCTAAAAAGGCCGGTAAAGTTTTTCATGATACGGTCAATTCGGTTAGATGCAAAAATAAAAACGCGATTTGTCAACAAGGTTAAGTACTGGTTAAGTCCGGGTTAACAGATTGTTGTCTTAAGAAAATCACAGGTTGGAAAGCATCGCTATTGTTGATTGAGAGTGTGTGAGAGCGAACTTCAGTATTTTCGTATGCATGAAAATTTTTATTATCCATTTGACCTGGATGCTTTCACTTTCAGGAATTGCTAACAGCCAGTTTAAAACAGATCCTTTCCTGGAAAAAATACTCTCGACTGATAAGGATTCAATTTTGCAGAAACTGATTCATCAGCCCGATAAATTTCGGGTTCAGATTATTTATACAAAGATTGACCGGGATGCAGATAACCATCCAGGTTTTAAAAATTATTATTTCCACGTTGGAAGGGACTTTTATTTTTATCCTGCTTCCACAGTAAAACTTCCATTAGCCCTGCTTTCTCTTGAGAAAATTAATCGCCTGCATAAACCAGGTGTTGACAAATTCACAAGGATGCAATACGACAGTAGTTATTCCGGCCAAAAGGAATTGATTAATGACAGCAGTTCAGAAACAGGATATCCCTCTATTGCTCAGTTTATTCGCAAAGCATTTCTTATAAGCGATAATGATGCTTATAATCGCATGTACGAATTTGTCGGCCAGCAGGAGCTCAACAGGCGATTGCATTCGATGGGATTTCATGAAACCAGGATCCTGCGACAATTCATGCCATTGACTGAATCAGAAAATCGCCATACCAACCAGATCCGATTTCTTAACAGTAAGGGTAAATTAATTTATCTGCAACCACCCGCATTCAATATGGATTCCTTTCAATTTTCACCAGTCGTAAAAATCGGTAAGGGTTACCTGGATGCACATGATAGCCTCATACAGGAACCCATGGATTTCACACGCCATAACAAGATTCCACTGGAGGACTTGCAACAAATTCTCCAGACAGCCCTTTTCCCCTTATCTGTCCCTGGATCAAGGCGTTTTGAACTCAAACCGGCCGACTATTTGTTCTTATACAGATATCTTTCGCAGTACCCATCAGAAACTCCTTTCCCCAAATATGATACATCCGAGTTTTATGACAGTTATGTAAAATTTTTTTTTCAGAAAGGAGGGCATCAGATTCCTCCCAATATCCGGGTATTTAATAAAGTTGGATGGGCATATGGATTTTTAACTGATGTTTCCTACATCGTGGACTTTAAAAATCATATTGAGTTCATGCTTTCGGCTACGGTATATGCAAACGAAGACGGCATATTGAATGATAACAAATACGATTATGATAGTATCGCACTGCCATTCTTATACCGCCTGGGACAGGATATCTATCAGTATGATCTGCATCGCGAAAGAAAATTCAAGCCTGATTTGAAGACTTTTCAGATAGAGTATGAACACCGCGATCCTGCGGACATGCGTCCTTCAATAAAAGATGTTGATAATTGATTACTTGTGGGATATGAGATGTGGGTTATGGGTTATGAGATATGAGATATGGGATATGAGATATGGGTTATGAGATGTGAGTAATGAGCAAAATATATATTAATGGTTTTGGATTTGAAATGAATATTAAAAAATATTAAACAAATTCTTAACTCATATCTCATATCTCATAACCCATATCTCATATCCCATATCTCATATCCCACATCTCATAATCCATAACTACAATAAAAAAGCCCCGCAATTGCAGGGCTTTTTTGTTGAAAAGAAATACCTTATAAAGAAGTTACTACAAAGTTTTCCGATACTTTACGATCCACTGAAAATTTCTTTTCAATTTGCTCGTTTGCAGTACGGATTATAAAAGTCGGACGTATTTCTGTATCTTCTTTTGGTATACGAATATTCTTTTCAAAATGCACTTCATTGAAAGCATTCTGGTAAACGACTTCACCTGCATCATTTTTAATGATCAGATAAAACTTCTCACCTGATTTGTTATCAAATTCAAGGTGGAATACCAGGTTGTTGTCAGTAGCTCCGACAAAATTCACAGTTACCTGCTTGTCGGACGGATTAATTATTTTTTCAATGATCGGTGCTGCCTGCAATTTTGCTGAGCCAAGTGTTAATAATGCTGCGGCTGCAAGAACAGAGGCTGATTTCCTAAGATTAAAGTTTGCGAATACTGGTTTCATAATGTGACGATTTAATAGTGATAAAAAATTTTTAACAATGATTTTTATTGGCAAGTATCATCAGAAGTTATGGCAGAGATTTTTGGTGCGGTGCAATACGTGTAAAGCAACCTGGGAATTGATCCGGATGGAATATGTTTATTTTCAATTCCAGAACAAATATAGCCGGGTTTTCGTAGGATGAAAACCTAATATGAGCCGCTTTTTATCATGGCGACCCGCTGAATAAAATGTTAAAACCCTTGTCTGACAAGGGTTTTAAACGATTATTAGTATGATGACCAAGCTCCTTATATGAACATAATATTACCAGATTTTCACACGTAAACTGTCCGGCCTGTACATGGGATCAGATGGTTGAACGTGAAAAGCTTCATAAAACGCAGGCATATTTGAAACAGGTCCATTTACACGCCACATAGGTGATGAATGCGGATTTGTAAGTGCCATCGTGATAAGTCTTTCTTTTCGCGTTTTTATTTTCCATACCTGGGCATGTGAAAGGAAAAAACGCTGGTCAGGTGTAAATCCATCAATTTTCTCATTGCTCTTGCCCTGGTCAGTTTTTTTGAATGCTGCATATGCGATGGCGAGGCCACCGTTATCAGCAATATTTTCACCTTCTGTCAGTTCACCATTCAGATGAAAAGTATCAACTGCGATATAACCATTGTATTGGTTGATGATATTTTGTGCACGTATTTTGAATTTTTTTGCGTCTTCGGGTGACCACCAGTCTTTCAGATTACCATCAGCATCATATTGTCTGCCCTGATCGTCAAATCCATGGGTGATCTCATGCCCGATTACAAGACCTATACCACCATAGTTAACGGCATCATCACCGGACGAAAAATAAAACGGCGGTTGCAAAATGCCCGCAGGAAAATTTATATTATTCTGTGTTGGTT
>DATHNR010000018.1:0-3157 GCA_035485835.1 Puia sp. | reverse complement strand
TCGACCATACACATCGCCGTTCTTACTGCAGCTTAGTGTAAGCAGGAAAAAAAAACCCATCAGACCCAGAATGGCAATAGGAAAGCAACTCGTTAATTTCTTCATAGAAAAGTTTTGGTGGGCAGATGGTCGAACCGGTCTTGAAATTAATATTAAAACTCGAAAAAAAAGAGTTTAAACATAGGATGAATATATTGATGTTCGGCCCACTATCAGAATGTCATTAGAGGCTCTGATATTTTTATTTTTTTGCTGAATCGGTAACGCATTGGCCTGAAATAGCGACAGGATTACGTTCTACATGAGTTCTACATGAATTTTACAAGCATTCCACATTTTCAGTCAATTTGTTGCTGAGTTGTTGCAGAGTTGTTGCTGGAATGTTGCTGAGTTGTTGCTGAATCCTTTTAGAACTCTTTTAGAACTCTTTTAGAAACTGGCAGCAACTTTAGAGGAATCCTAAGAGATTTTATAGCAAATTAAGAATCTGGTAAAAATCAATCTGCTCTTTATCTGCTCTTCTATTTAAATATTTTATGAAAATATTTTCGATTCAATTCATTGTTCTTCAGAATTTTAGCCCCACTCCTTTTTATTCATTCAGTCATTTTTTAAAAATAAATTTATCAAAGCCTCAAATGATACTCTTATATTTTGGAAAAACACGATAACATATTTGCTCTGATATCGAATCACCGAACACCCTGTATCATTAACGAACAGTTCCGGCCGTATAAAGATTTTATAAAAGACTGATTAATAAGGGTGTGGTTATCCGGCATTTTCTTAGATCTACAAAACATTACTGACTGTAAAACCGACCGGGAATTTTAAAACAAAAGATATGTTTAGAAATTTTTTTTTCTCTGCCTGGCGTCATCTGAAAAATAACAGAACCTATACCCTGCTCAATATTTTTGGTCTTGTAATCGGAGTGGTTGTCTGTCTGCTCATTGGTGTCTGGCTTCAAAGGGAATTAAGTTTCGATGATTTTCATCCGGATGGCGATAAAATATTCCGCGTAACAAATACCTTTAAAAGTGAGAGCGAATCCTTCTCGCAGGCACCATCAGGCGTAGCACTGGGCGCACAGCTTCCAAAGCTGTTACCGGTTGTTAAAACAGCCTGCCGTGTATTCGTCTTTGAATATAAATTCAAAGCTGGTAATAACGAATATTTTGAACCAACCACGGTTCTTGCAGATTCAAATTTTTTCAGCTTTTTTGGATTTAAACTGAACCAGGGACAGAAAACAAAAGTGCTGAATTCACCCAATCAACTGGTGCTTTCTGAAAAAATGGCGATTAAATATTTTGGTACTTCGTCTGGAATTGTTGGCCGGACAATGACCATGGATGGTCAGCCAATGATTGTTTCCGGTATCGCAGAAAACCCGCCGGTCAATTCACATATTCAATATGATATTGTCGTCCCCTACACCTACTTCAGAAACTACGCCCTGGCAAGATGGAAAGAGGATCTGGATAATGACTGGGTCGGAGGCTGGCCCCTTACCTATGTGAAGATTACGAATCCTGGAAAATGGAAGGAGGCTGAAAAACAAATCAATGCGGTGGTAGCGAAATTTTCAGAGAAAGACTGGAAAGAAAATAAAATGTCCTACCAGTATTTTCTTCAGCCCGTCCGCGATATACATTTAAAATCACATCTGCGTTATGACTCTGCCAATAACGGGAGCCTTTCTACCGTAAACATATTTTCTATAGTCGGCATCATTGTATTACTGCTTGCATGTATCAACTATATCAATCTCACAACTGCCGGTGCAATCAAACGTGCAAAAGAAACTTCTGTAAGAAAAGTAGTGGGCGCAACCAAAGCCCAACTGGTTATTCAGTTTTTTTTGGAGACTTTTATTATATGCACATTTGCCGTCTTTCTCGGAGTTGTCATATTTAAAGCGATTCTGCCGGCATTTTCAACCTGGCTTGGTCAACCTTATTATTTTCCGCTCCTTAGCGTTAATATCCTTATAATATTTGCCTTCATTATTTTTATTTCAGTCGTCTCCGGCATTTATCCTGCAACTGTTTTATCGTCTTTCATTCCCGCCGTCTCATTGAAAGGAATTTTCGCGCAAAGCAAATCAGGAAACTTGATCAGAAAAAGTCTGGTCGTATTCCAGTTTACAATCACGATCGCCCTGGTCGCATCTATTATAATCATCAGCCAGCAAATGAATTTTATTAAGAACAGTTCTCTTGGTTTTAATGATAAGGCAGTGATAGAAGTTAATTTTAATGGAGACAGTATTGCCAATCACCGATATACTTTAATCAGGGATGAGTTAATGAAAGACCCTGCGATACTTAATGTCAGCGAACATGAATCAAATATTGTAGGAGGTCTGGGAAATGGATGGACGACAACAGAAAATAATAAAGGAGAAGAAGTTTCGACCAGCATTTATCGCATGAATGTGGATGCTGACTATTTCGATACCTACAGTATGAAATTAATTGCCGGACGCTTCTTTTCAAAACAATTTCCAACCGACTCAGCAAAATCGGTGCTTGTAAATGAATCTGCTGTTAAAACCTTCGGATGGCCAACTGCCGCCAGTGCCATTGGTAAACCTTTCGGAAAAGGGAATGACAGAAAATATGTAATCGGGGTAATGAAGGATTTCAATTTTGAAAGTCTTCATAAGCCCGTCGATGCATTGCTGATCGCGTATACACGGTCAGGTAATGGCATGTCCATTAAGATGGACGCGGCCCATTTACATGATGGTCTTAATCGCCTTATAAAAACATGGAAAGCTGCTGTTCCTGAAGTGCCGCTGCAATATTCTTTTGTAGATGAAAGAATTGCTGAACAATACGGCAGCGAACAAAAAATGGAAGGCATATTTTACGGTTTCTCCGGATTGTCACTGCTGATTGCCTGCCTGGGTTTATTTGGATTATCCATTTTTATAGTGAAACATAAAATAAAAGAAATCGGCATCCGGAAGGTATTGGGAGCCAGCGTTACGGGTATTGTCACTTTACTTTCGAAAGATTTTCTGAAACTTGTGTTACTGGCAGTACTAATTGCTTTTCCACTCGCATGGTATTTCATGAATAACTGGATAAAAGATTTTGCCTATCATATTGATATCAGTTGGCCAGTGTTTGTTGCCGCTGGTATTATT
>DATHNR010000017.1:0-2389 GCA_035485835.1 Puia sp. | reverse complement strand
CCCTGAAAATAATTACCGGTCAGAACTACCCATCCTTCTTATTAGAAGATGTGACTGCGGCTGTTCCTCAGGTGAAACGCCAGGCATATTACGCCACAGGCTATGAACTACCCTGGGGGCATCCCGAAACCTTTCAGTATCAGGAAAAAAAATTAAAGCTGGAAGGCTCCCGCGCCGGTAAGGATTTTTTAAAGATGTTCAGTTACCCTCTTATTGCCGGCAATGCCGAAACTGCACTTCGTGACATGAAAGGGATAGCCATTTCCCGGAAAATGGCCGAAGTTTTTTTTGGAAAAGTTCAAAATGCAATGGGGAAAACCCTTCGCTACGAGAACAGGCAGGATTTTACCGTATCCGCTGTGTTTGAAAATCTGCCTCAGGAAAGTTCCATGCATTTCGATTTCCTGTTCAATTGGGATGCACAAAAGAAATTGCTTGAATGGGCCTCCAACGATTTTCAATCATTTGTTGAGCTTGCTCCCCATGCGAATGCAACAGCCGTTGAGGCCAGTATCAACAGATTTATTCAACCAAGACTGGAAAAAAATAATGTGGTTCAGTTGCATATAGGTCTGGAGAAATTTGGTGATAAATATCTGAAAAGCAATTTTGTAAACGGGATACCAGCAAGCGGCAGAATTGAATATGTCAGAATATTCAGCAGTGTAGCCATCTTCATACTTTTCATTGCCTGCATAAATTTTATGAATATGGCTACTGCTCAATCCGTAAAACGAGCCAAGGAAGTCGGGTTGCGTAAAGTGGTAGGATCTTCCAGATTACAATTAATCGGGCAATTTTTTGCTGAATCGCTCTCTTTTTCTTTTATCGCGATGGTTCTTTCCATCTTATTGGTCATTTTCCTGTTGCCAACTTTTAATCAATTCACCGGCAAGCACATTGAACTGCAATTAAATAATCCTGGCTTATGGTTCTCCCTGATCGGACTCATGATACTGACGGGATTTGTTGCCGGAAGTTATCCGGCACTATATCTTTCTTCTCTCAAACCCGTCCGCATCCTAAAGGGTGTAACAAGATTTACACAGGGATCCATTTTATTTCGAAAGGGGCTAACAGTTTTTCAGTTTATGCTTTCCATAGTACTACTTGTTGCAACGATTGTCATTACCCGTCAGACAAACTATGTACAGAATACTAACCTTGGTTATGATTGCGAAAATCTGATCTACACGCGAATTGAAGGAGAGCTCTCCAATCAAAATAAATATTTGTTATTTAAGAATGAATTATCTCAGATGCCCGGCATTGGAATAATAGACCGTAGCAGCGAAGCACCTCATGCCATGGATTTTGTTGTTACAGATGCTGTCAATTGGGAAGGCAAAGACAAGAATGCATCCGTCGGGTTTAAACCCGCCTCTGTAGGATTTGATTTTGTAAAACTAATGAACCTGAAGATTGTGAATGGCCGTGATTTCTCGAGAGCTGTTTCTACTGATTCCACGGATGCGTTTATGATTAACGAAGAAGCTGTAAAAGAAATGGGAATGAAAAATCCTATTGGTAAGTGGGTTTCCGCCTGGGACAAAAAAGGGCATATTATCGGTATCCTGAAAGATTATCATACACATTCCCTGCATGAGCCCATTAAACCGGTAATTCTTGACGTGAAAGAATATGAATATTTCGGGGTGATCATTATCAAAACGCTTCCGGGAAAAACGAAAGAAGCACTCGCCAGTCTTGCAAAAGTTTATAAGGACATCAATCCAAATTATCCGTTCTCATACCAGTTCGTAGACGAGGAATACAAAAATCTTTACAGCAATGAGCTTATCATTGAAAAACTCTCTATACTATTTGCATCACTGGCAATCCTCATCTCCTGCCTGGGTTTGCTAGGACTCGTAATATTTTCTGCAGAACAACGCACGAAGGAAATTGGCATCCGTAAAGTATTGGGAGCATCCATGGGAAGTATTGTCGGACTTTTTTCAAAGGATTTTCTGAAACTTATACTGATCGCTTTTTTGATAGCATCCCCTTTAGCTTGGTACGCGATGAATCATTGGTTGCAGGATTTTGCATATAAGATTGATCTCTCCTGGTGGATATTTGCTTTGGCAGCATTCATTTCGATCCTGATCACATTATTTACTGTTAGTCAGCAGGCCATTAAAGTAGCCATTGCCAACCCGGTAAAGAGTCTGCGGTCAGAATAGAATTGTTTAAAAATAAATAATAATGACTAAAAATTATTTTAAAATAGCTTGGCGCAATCTTATAAAAAACAAAGGATACAGCGCTATTAATATTGGCGGACTTGCCGTGGGGATAGCCGTGGCATTGCTTATCGGACTTTGGGTTTATGACGAATTGAGTTATAATCTTTCTTTCAAAAATTATCATCATATTGCCCAGGTAA
>DATHNR010000016.1:0-7144 GCA_035485835.1 Puia sp. | reverse complement strand
ATGGCCGGCGTATGAGCTTGCATTAAAGGATCAAAAGAAAGAATATATCGCCTACATATATCCTAACGTAAATCATGGATTTCACAACGACACGACGCCACGATATGATAAAACTGCGGCAGAGCTTGCCTGGAAACGGACGATAGATTTTTTCAATGAAAAATTGAAGTAAGACTTCAAGTGGCTATAAATAAAATGCTTATAATACTTTAGCAGAACCGTTTTTTAGCCCTTTTTGAGTTGAAATCCTGATATATTTTACCGGAAATTCTAGATTTGTGGAAATGAGTATGAATCAAATCCGGTTATATGACCTATTCAGAAGGGAACTGCATTTATCTGATGATAAAGCAGCAGAAGTAGTTTATGCAGTTCAGGAAATGACAGAAACAGCCCTCACCTCGAAAAAGGATGTGCTGGCAACAAAAGAAGACATTTATTTACTCAGGTCTGAATTAAAAAAAGATACGCAGGATATCAAGGACAATCTCTACAAAGCAATCTATTTGTCGGGAATTCTGCAGTTCATCACTATGACAGGTACTTTGATCGCAGTCATTAAATTTATGAAATAATAGTACTATTATTACTAATTTAGGACTGTCCTTCGCGAAGGAAATTTACAAATGATATTTTTAACGCAATTAATTTACATTAAAGAAGGACAGGAAAAAGTATTTCATCAGTTTGAAGAAATTGCTATTCCTGCCATTTCAAAGTACAACGGGCGGCTTTTGATCAGGTTACGTCCCGACGACCATTCAATCGTTGAAAATAATATCGGCAAGCCTTATGAAATCCATATAGTCGAATTTGATTCAGAACAGGATTTTTTAAATTTTAATCAGGATGAAGAGCGTAGGAAATTTCTACATTTAAAAGAGCAGTCTGTAAAGACAGTCCTGCTCATAAAAGGGACAAAACTGTGACTACCCTGAGTCGGTATAAAATGAAACCTCGTGTCACCAGATTGCTGATCTATATGATTGTTGGATTTATTGTCGCGTTTTTATACCACTATCTCAGGCACTAAATGAATTCAAAGTCCCAAAATGCTGAAAGTCCCTTCCTTCATTTAATATGCGGTATGCCCGGGTCGGGCAAAACAACCCTGGCAAAAACCATTGCCGGGTCCACTGGGGCTTTTAGATTTTCACCCGATGAATGGATAAAGGAAATCTGGAATGAAAAAGCCGAAGCCGATGGCAATCAATTCAGGGATCAGATTGAACAATTACAATGGAAGATCGCTAAGAAGATGCTGCAAAATTCAATCAGCGTGATCATTGAATGGGGAACATGGGGAAGAACAGAAAGGGAAAAATTACGCGATGAAGCAAAAAATATTGGGGCTGTGGTAAAATTCTATTATTTAAATATATCAAGGGAGATTCTGAAAGAAAGGGTTTTAAAAAGAAATCAGCAGGAAGACAACCATGAGTTTTATATTCCTCCCGAAGAAATTGAGACATTTCTTGATGAATGTTTCAAATCATTTCAAATTCCAACAGCAGAAGAATTAGCAACTTACGATTTTATCGGGTAGGTAATCTGAAAATAGATATATTTATTCTGTTTATAATTTCAATTATGAGAAAATTTCTTTTGTCATTCTGCATGATGCCCATTATCATGGCTTCGGCGCAGGATTCAGTTACCAGTTCGCAGATTGGAGTAACAGAAAAAATATTCGGTCTCCATTTCAGCCAGTCAAAAAGAGATTCCATGACCGGCTATTTAACAGACAGGTTGAAAACTTACAACTACCTGCAGTCGCAGAACCTTAACAACGATGTGCCATTTCCGCTATGGTTTAACCCTGTTTTACCAGGCATGAGAGTTCCGGTTAAGCAAATGCCGGTTCATTTTGACATTCCAGATCAGATTTCGATGCCTGCGGATAAGAATCTGCTCGCTTACTATAGCATCCCGCAACTGGCTTCCCTGATTAAACACAGGAAAATTACTTCCGAGGAACTTACCCGTTTTTATCTCGACCGGCTTAAGAAATACGGGCCTGCCTTGCATTGTGTGATTGAATTAACGGAGGAGATCGCCATCCGTCAGGCCAGAAAAGCAGATGCCGAAATTGCAAGTGGTAAGTACAGAGGTCCCCTTCATGGAATTCCTTATGGAATCAAAGATCTTTTTGCAGTGGAAGGAACGTATACTACCTGGGGAACGCCTCCATATAAGGATCAGAAAATTAACGAGACTGCTTTCGTTGCCAAACAATTAGAGACGGCAGGCGCCGTGCTGGTAGCCAAATTATCTTTAGGCGAACTGGCGATGGATGATGTATGGTATGGAGGTCTCACGCGAAATCCATGGGATACGACCAAAGGATCGGGCGGTTCATCAGCAGGATCAGCGGCTGCAACAGCAGCGGGACTTGTTGCCTTCGCCATCGGTACCGAAACCTATGGTTCCATTGTGGATCCTGCGATGCGCTGTGGTGTTACTGGTCTGAGGCCAACTTATGGAAGTATCGCCCGAACCGGAGCCATGGCACTGGCATGGAGTTCAGACAAAGTCGGAATCCTCTGCAGATCCGCCGAAGACGCAGCGATTGTATTTAATTATATCCACGGGGCTGATCAATCAGATGCTTCTTCGATCCAGTTCGCTTTCAATTATACAGGGTCGTTAAATTTGAAGCAATTAAAAATTGCTTACATAAGTAATTATATAGACAGTCTTCCTGCCGGCAGTCCGGAAAAACAAACCCTGATCCGGTTAAAGGAAATGGGCGCGCAATTGATTCCTCTAAATTTTCCCGATAATCTGCATGGAGATGAAATACTTTCATTGATCATCGGTGCAGAGTCGGCGGCTGCCTTTGATTTGTTAACCCGTTCATCCAAAGATGATGAAATGGTGCAGCAGGCAAGAGACAGATGGCCAAATACATTCAGAACTGCGCGTTTTGTTCCTGCCGTCGAATATATTAATGCCTGCAGGGTACGGTACCAGATCATGAAGAAAATGGATCCTATGATAGATGAGTATGATATCATTATCGCGCCACCCGAAACCGGGGATCAGCTGGCCATCACGAATTTAACAGGCAATCCATCGGTTACCATTCCAAATGGTGTTTTGCCTAATGGAATGCCTGCAAGTATTAGCTTCATCGGAAAACATTTTGGAGAAGCAACTTTGCTCGCGTTTGCAAAAGCCTATCAGCAGAAAACAGGATTCCAACTAAAACATCCACCCGGATACCTGCCGTGAAAAGTACGGTCATGAAAAAATCTGTCATCCTCCTTTTATTATTTTTTCAACTTCAACTGGTATTTGCGCAGAAAATTGAATTGCTGATTAAAGGTGGTCATGTTGTTGATCCAAAAAATAATATCGACGGCATTTTGGATGTGGCTGTTAACAATGGTAGAATATTAAAAATTGCAAAAGGGATTGATGCGCATAATGCACTCCATGTTGTTAATGCCAGAGGTATGATTGTTGTGCCTGGCCTCATAGATATTCATACGCATGATTTTTATGGGCCAGATCCTGAAAGACATTTTTGCAATGGCTCAGAGTCTATCTTACCCGATTCATTTGCATTTCGAACAGGTATAACGACCGTAGTTGACGCTGGTTCTTCGGGCTGGAGGGATTTTCCTGATTTCAAAAAGAAGATAATAGATGGTTCAAAAACAAGGGTCTTTGCATTCCTGAATATTGTTGGAGCAGGCATGCGGGGTAGAAAATTTGAACAGGACACCGATGATATGGATGGGAAAAAGACAGCTATGATCGCACAGCAATACCATGATTATATCGTGGGTATCAAGCTTGCTCACTACAAAGGAGCTGAATGGAAACCTGTTGAAGAAGCAATAAAAGCCGGAAGCTTAGCAAATATTCCCCTGATGATTGATTTTGGTGATAATAAATCTCCTTTGTCACTCGAAGAATTATTATTAAAACGTATGCGGTCCGGAGATATTTTCACACATTGTTTTGCTGAACTGAAAGGCCGTGAATATATTGTTGATACAGGGAGTAAAAAAATAAAACCCTATGTATGGGAAGCGAGGAAAAAAGGAATTCTTTTCGACGTAGGTTATGGAGAAATCAGCTTTTCATTTTCCCAGGCCATACCGGCCATTGAATCTGGATTTTATCCCAACTCCATAAGTACAGATATGCATGCAGCCAGGAGAAATAAAAATAAAGATATGCCCGAGATCATATCGGAATTTCTCGCACTCGGAATGAATTTGCGGGAAGTAATTGAGAGGGTTACCTGGAATCCTGCCAGAGAGATTCATCACAAAGAATTGGGAAATCTATCAAAGGGAGCCATTGCGGATATAGCTATCCTGCATGTTCGCAAAAACGATATTAAATTTTACGATCATGCAGGATATCAATTAAGCGGCTCAAAAAGCTTTGAATGCGAAATGACGATTAAGAGTGGTAAAATAGTTTATGATAGAAAAAGTCTTTTATAAAACCAATCGAAATCCAACACCCAGCGAATTTAATGGATTGGAATTAAAATTTGCATTGGCATAAAATTGGTCTGTTTTTGCTGTCGTTACAGATCCGGACTTGGTATTAGAACTTGAATACGTAACAGAAAATAATTGTGGGATCGATAATTCCAGAAAGAATTTTTTCGATACTTTATATGCTATGCCCGGGGTAAGATAAATATTCCCGCCATCGCCCGTTCCAGATGATAATTTATTGCCTGTGCTGTCTTTCATAGAAGTAGTTGATCCGTTATACCCGGCTCCGGCTTCACCGAAAATGTAAAATTCTTTGCCAAGATTTTTATACATCCGGTAGAACACACCTATTCCATAATTCTCGGTTCTGTTTGTGACAAGCCCGTATCCATAATTGTTTGTTGTTACATTGGGTGCGTAAGTTAGATTTATACCAAACAACGCGTTATCCTTAATGGCCTTCCCAAGGGAAATATTGAATAGCCCGTTATCATATTTCTGTTCACCTGTAATGTAAGGAGAAGTTGTTTTGTTGCTGGAATAAGACAAAGTTCCTCCTACAAGAACATCCCCTTTGTTAAACTGGGCACTTGATGAAAGAAAAGACAGGATGATTAAAATAGAGAGTAAAATTCTGGACATAGAATTGATTTTAGTGAATAATCCTGTTAAGTTAAATATATGAACTCTTAAAAAATTCATAATGACTATTCATAATCACTGTAAAAGAACGTTAAATGATTTTACTAGGGGTTTATACTTAGATCACTAACTGTCTTCTTCAAACGAAAAATCCTGCGGGTGTTATATAGAAAAAATTCTATAAAAGAGAAGGGCGTTTATTCATCCTGAATGGATGTTAATTCTATAGTTTCGCCAGACATACAGGTGGTGGGATTTTGATTATCTATAGTGAAGGAGAAAATAACGCGTTAAAGACTTATGTATTAGCTTTGAAATACAATAAATTAACCTGACTAATATGAAGAAAGTAATCCTTTTACTCCTTTTTTCAACATTTCTTTCCACCACATCATTCTGCCAGTTTTCTCCGGGATATTATGCTTTAAAAGATGTTTCCGTTATTGATGGTATTTCAAAAAATGTATTGGAGCATTATACCATAATAATTCGTAATAAATATATTGAAGCCGTTGGGCCGGTTAAAGAAATTACGATTCCCGATTCTGCAATTATATTTAATTATTCCGGGAAATACGTAATGCCTGGTCTGATTGATAGCCACATGCATCTTGCAACAGATCCATCGAATGATGATAACCGGATTCGTGCTGAAAAAGATTTGAAGGATATGCTTTTATCCGGAATTACAACGGTAAGAGATATGGCAGGCGATGCGAGGGCGTTGGCAAGTCTTTCGAGAGATGCTGAGCTGGATGAAATTATTTCTCCTGATATTTATTATGCTGCATTGATGGCGGGACCTGGTTTTTTTAAAGATCCGAGAACACATCAAACTACGCAGGGTGGCATTGCAGGCGGAATGCCCTATATGAAGGCCGTTACCGATTCAACAGATTTGAAGATAGCCGTGGCTGAAGCAAAAGGCTCAGGTGCTACCGCCATAAAATTATATGCTGAAATATCCGGCAGCCTGGCAAAAAGAATTACAGACGAAGCACATAAACAAAACCTCCTGGTATGGAGTCACGCTAATCTTGATTATGCTTCACCACTGGAAGTGGTCAATGCAGGAGTGAATTCAATATCACATGCTGCCATGATTTCAAACTGGAATTCAAGGAATGTTCCATCTGCGTGTTTGAAAGCAGAACTTCCTGATTCGTTTTGGGACAGCGTTTTCAGATCCCTGGCCATAACAGATTTGATAAAGGCTATGCTGAAGAATAAAACGATTCTGGATGCGACTATATTGACTTTTAAGGAAGCAGGAACGGATCATTCATTACCAGACAACCGCAGGTTGGGATGGTTTGCCATGTATGAGATCGGTAAACGATTTACCAAACTTGCGCATGAAAAAGGCATTCCTGTATGTGCGGGGACTGATCTGGATGAAAAGAGATTTGTGCAGCGCGAAATTAAACTGCTTGTAAACGAATGTGACTTTACTCCCATGGATGCACTGATAAGCGCAACGGCAACTGGCGCCCGGGCTACCGGTATAGAAAAAACGACGGGAACTATTCAGGCGGGAAAAATTGCAAACCTTGTTTTACTCTCAGCCGATCCTGCGCAGGAAATAGATAATCTGGATAAAGTGGTAATAGTAATAAAAAATGGGAAGTTATTTAATGCGAATAAATAAGAATATTCAATATGTCACAACATAATTTACACCTGGGAAGAACGCAATTTGGAGATTCAACTAATGTGGGCAGGCTCATGAACATGGAGGAAGCTCACAGACTTCTGGAAGAATGGGTTCCCAATCAAAAGTTGCAGTTGCATATGAAACAGGTGGCAGCATTGATGAAAGCATGGGCGATTGAAAAGGAAGGAGCAGACGGGCAAACAAGCCATGCCTGGGAATTGTCAGGCCTTCTACACGACGCGGATTGGGAAAAATATCCGGAATCCCATTGTAAAATGATCATTGAAGAATTGGAGCGGCGCAATATAGATCCCGCCGTTATTCACTGCATCGCTTCCCATGGTCCAAAATATTTTGGTGTGGAACCCGAAACAAAGATGGATAA
>DATHNR010000015.1:0-11706 GCA_035485835.1 Puia sp. | reverse complement strand
ATATGATTTCTATTTTTAGAAATATTAGTACTCCAGGAACTATCGCATTTACAGAATATGATATTCCTACACTATTATTTCCAGGAAAGGTTACTATAGGAGATATTGATGGAGATGGCAAGCCAGATTTACTATTGGCATATCCAACAATAGGATTGAAAATCGGATATTTTAGAAATACAAGTACACCTGGCTTAATTTCGTTTGATTCCGAACTGGACATAGTCACGAAGGGAGTTGCAAATGCTATTTCAATTGGAGATATTGATGGAGATGGGAAACCAGATCTTGTTGTAACTGATATTACTTCAAATATTTTTTCTGTGTTTAGAAATACGTCTACAATTGGATCAATATCATTTGATCCAAGGCTAGATTTTACAACAGGCAATAGCCCATTGACAGCTGCTATAGGGGATTTGGATGGAGATGGGAAGGCTGATGTTGCATTAACTTGGGGGTACCCAGCTTTTGTTTCAATATTCAGAAATACAAGTATTCCGGGTTCTATTTCATTTTCCGGCAGTCAGGATTATCCCATGATTGATCTTGCAAATGATATTCAGATTTCTGATTTGGATGGTGATGGAAAACCTGAAGTTGTTCCAATAGTTGAGAATTCTACACCTTCTTATATATCGGAACTTAACAATACAAGCACGCCTGGAAATATTTCTTTTGCACCTGTCGTTAATTATCTGACCGGACTTAATCCATTTAGCGGAGCTGTAGTAGATATAGACGGTGATGGCATGCCGGATCTTTTATCAGCAAATGCAACATCGGGTACTATTTCTATTCTCAAAAATCAATCATCCGTTCCACTACCCCTTTCCCTATTAAGTTTTAAAGGTTTCGTTAAAGAAAATGAAGTTGAGCTTATTTGGCAGACGACTGATGAATTAAATACTTCTTCTTTTGAAATAGAAAGATCAATAGATAATAATACTTTTTCTGTCATCGGTTCTGTAAAGGCGTCAAATAACCCAAACGGGATGACATATGAATATCCTGATGCAAATACACCCGGTGGTATACTATATTATCGTCTTAAGATGACGGATATAAATGGGAGTTTCAGCTACAGTCCGGTTATAAGTCTCAAACTGAATGAGGATCAAGATGTTTACTATATATTCCCTAATCCGACAAATAGTTATATTGAAATGAAGCATCCTGTATCATCAGATCAGGCATATTTAAAAATAATTGACATAACCGGAAGAATAGTTTGTTCAATTAAAGATGTAAAAGGGAGCTCTCAAACCTCAATAATTGTTGCTAATTTATCACTCGGCACTTATGAGATTTTGTGGATTGATAACAATAAGACAATAATTAAAAGTTTTATTGTCAATTGAAAACACCTAAATATGTCATCGAAACCACCTTTTGACTACAACAATAGTAGATTTGGTTACTTCTGTTTCCTGATTGTTACAAAACTTTGTAAAATCAAAAAACAGAATTATGAAAATTATATTAACAGGCTCCTTAGGGCATATCGGTAAACCGTTGACTGAGGAGTTAGTGCAAAAGGGACATGGAGTTATTGTGATCAGCAGTAAGCCGGAAAAACAAAAAGATATAGAGGCATTAGGCGCAGTCGCTGCTATTGGTAATGTAGAAGACGCTGAATTTCTCACAAAAACCTTTAAAGGGGCGGATCTGGTATATACCATGTTACCGCCAGCCAATTCTTACTTTGATCCCAACTTTGACCTGATGAGGTATACGCGTAGCGTTGCCAGCAATTTTGCAAAAGCTATCCGGCAGTCCGACGTTAAGCGGGTAATTCATCTCAGCAGTATTGGCGCACATTTGGAGAAGGGCTCCGGTCTTATTCTCTATCATCGGGCCGCTGAGGATATTCTGAATAATTTGTCAGATGTAAGCATCACGTTTATGCGGCCAGTTGGTTTCTATTACAATTTGTACAGCTTTTTGCCTGTTATAAAAAAACAGGGATTCATTGCGGCAAATTATGGTGCGGATGATCATCTTGTCTGGGTATCCCCCATTGATATCGCTGCCGCAATTGTTCACGAAATCGAAACGCAGGCTGTGCACAGAAAAATAATTTATGTGGCAAGCGACGAACTCACCGGAAATGAAACAGCAAGCATCCTGGGTGAAGCGATTGGTAAGCCCGATTTAAAATGGATACTTCTTTCCAATGAGCAATGGCAATCTCGTTTGGAAGCAGCCGGCATGAATCCGGTTATTGCCACTGGTTTCATTGAAATGTTTGCAGCCCAGCACAGCGGACTGCTGATGGAAGATTACTATCGCAACAGGCCAGGGCTGGGTAAGGTTAAAATGAAAGACTTTGCAAAGGAATTCGCGACCGTGTATTATCAAAAATAATTAAATTGTAAAATGGCGGCCAGACAACTTCTCCGGATTAAAACGATTACAGAATATCATCGGGTTATGGGACTTCCCAAACCTGAACATCCCTTAATCAGTGTGATCAATTTAGAGTCCGTTAAACATACGCCCGGCGATAATCCTATAAGCCTGGTATTTGATTTTTACTCGATTTCTCTAAAAAGGGATTTCAATGCTAAAATAAAATATGGTCAGCAGGAATATGATTTTGATGAAGGCATCATGTTTTTTATTTCACCCGGACAGGTTTTTGGAATTGAAGTAAACAAAGATGCAGTATTAAAAAGATCGGGATGGCTCCTTCTCATCCATCCCGATTTTTTATGGAATACCCAGTTAGTCAAAACAATAAAGAAATACGAATATTTTAATTACTCTGTACATGAAGCTTTGTTTCTTTCGGAAAAAGAAGAAATAACAATAACAGGCATGTTGCAGAACATTGAACAGGAATATCATTCAAATATTGATAAATTCAGTCAGGATTTGATTATTGCCCAACTGGAATTATTGTTTACGTATGCTGACAGGTTTTATCATCGTCAGTTCATAACCAGAAAAATATCCAACCATAAAATCCTGGATCGCCTGGAAGATATTCTAACAGAATATTTTAACGGTAACGATTTACCCCGGAGAGGATTGCCAACTGTTCAATATGTTGCCGGTAAGTTAAACATATCGCCAAATTATTTAAGCGAATTGCTTAAAGTGCTCACAGGACAGAGTACCCAGCAGCATATACATGAAAAATTGATTGAAAAAGCAAAGGAAAAATTATCTACCACTAATTTATCGGTAAGCGAAATTGCTTATGAACTAGGCTTTGAATATCCGCAATCATTCAGCAAATTATTCAAAACAAAAACCAGCCTCTCGCCTTTGGAATTCAGACAGTCATTTAATTGAGTAAAAAAAACGTCATTTTAATCTGCTTAAATAAATGCCATCAAATCCAAGATTCTCAGGAGCATTTACTGCTACATTACCCATATAAAGGCTATCGTGTGAAATCTTTAAAACCCTGCCAATTACGATAGTGGGACAGCTATTCGGGTTCAGATACCGATCATAATATTTACCATATCCACTCGAGGACCCGCCTAAAACATAATCACCGGTTTTAGCCAATGCGCCAAGACCCGGGCCTGCAATTCCTGAGACCCATTTTACAGAATCTATATTTAGATAAGTAACTTTTGGAATCCTGATCAGCGTATCGAATACCGGCTTCAATAGTTTACCAAAATTGTAAAGATTTACATGATCGAACATCGCTGTCGGATAAACCTGGTTAGGATAACCTATCAATCCTATTGTGATCGGTGGGCCGTTAAGTGTCAAATCTCTGAACATGGAATTCATATTCGTAAAATTTAACCTGTGCGTTTGATCATTATCATAATACCTGATCATCCCACCATAGAAATTGGCAATTCCGGATACTATAAAATCGGGCTCAGGTAGCCCTGCCCCGGTGATAAAATCAACCTGAAGATTTACGAAATTCGCTCCGGCCCATTTGCCAACCGTACCAAGCCTGAAAAGGCTTTCGGAATAAATATCCCTGACTGAAAGCGAAAATCTGTCGGTATTAAGATTAAAGAGTTCATTGACTGCACCTGCAATATTTCCTCCTTCAATATCTACAGAACCACCGCCGTCGCCACGGCCATAAGTAAGGCCATCCAAGATCGTGTGACAACCAGCCCAGCATTTAAGTCTGACAATATGTATTTCTTTGGATTGATCCTGGCCAATAGCAATGGCTACCCTGCAGGCCTCGATATCATCATCAATGAAATTTACCATTTCATTATTTAACGTTGAACCATTTGGGGTAAGGCAGACGCCTACCATGAATTGCTTAACGGAACAATTTCTTATCTCAACGCCGGAAGTTCCAACTGATTTTCCACCTGCATTTGGGTAAGGATCCACGACAATCCCGGCATAGGGAGAATATCTTGAATCCGAAATAGTAGGATCCACCCATTGCGAAAACCTGAGCGTGCCTATATTATGATCGTTTACGGAATAGGGGAAACTGTATTTACCAAGGATAGCCAGGTTTTCAATAATAATCCCACGGCCGCTTTGAATGCCAATACCAAACCCTGATTTGGAATCAAAAATAATTTCCGATAGATATTGATCCGAAGCTTCTTTCGCAGGAAGCATTCCACGTAAATGAATGGTAAAATAATTGCCCTTATTCTGAAGTAAAAGCGGCCTTGTTATTCTCGTATGCCCTACCGGGAAAACTACCGTCGAGCACATATATGGATGGGCAATACAGTACGCACAAGCGGTTGAATCTGCAATAATATCATCGGTAATACCATCACATTTTGCACCGAAATCCATTACATTTATTTCTCCTCCGAGAGATTTAGGAATACTATCCCGCAGATTATACGATTGATATAAAGGTTCGAATATTGACTGATCATTTTGAGCATCGTTGTAATCAGCAATTTCAATAGGTGCAGGAAGTTCAGGTTCAGTTATTAATACCGGGTGAAGTGGTACCCGACCGATAAACAATAAAAAAAGAATAATTGAATATTTCATGAAATCCTACCCTGTTTTAGGGCAGCACTAATTTAAACATTCTGCAACTATAATGGTTCTCCCTCCCTTTTTCCTGTACAAAATTACATGCTGATAAATTTGCAAATCACAAAAATCTTCATTTACTTTGTATTTCAAAGTACTTTCTTATGACCAATCCAACACAAAGTCTTGAAACATTACATGATATAAAGCGCATGATGGAGCGAAGCAGTCGCTTTATCAGCCTAAGTGGTTGGAGTGGTATTGCTGCAGGTATTTGCGCTTTGGCAGGAGCAGCTTTCGCACGTCAGCGAATCAATCATTATTATCAATCCGAATATCGTCAATTTACCGGAGCCATTACGAAACTGAAATATGATTTGATCACTATAGCCATTCTGACTTTCGTAGCTGCTTTAATACTCGCCTTTTTTTTTACTTATCTGAAAAGCAGAAAAGAAGGCGTAGCAATCTGGAGCGCCACAGCCAGAAGGTTGATGTGGAATACCTTTCTTCCCCTAGCCTGTGGAGGATTTTTAATATGGCATTTAATTGAGAATGACGGTTATGGAATGGTTGCCCCAGCCTCGCTGATCTTCTACGGACTGGCATTGGTGAATGGAAGCAAGTACACCATGGGTGAGGTTCGGTGGCTTGGGTATGGTGAAATTATTCTCGGTATTGTCAATCTATGGTTTCCCGGCAGAGGGATTATTTTCTGGTCGCTCGGTTTTGGAATACTTCATATCATTTATGGGTTCGCCATGTGGTGGAAATATGAGAGGGTAAATATTGAGGTTAAGAATGCTGGTGATATTAAAGCAGAATAAATCATGAAGAATCCGATTGAACAGCTGAATAAGGTTTTTGACAGCCGGATAAGACTGGGCATTATGAGTTCACTCATTGTGAACCACCGTACCAATTTCAATGATCTCAAAGAGCTTATTCAGGTTACAGATGGCAACCTGGCAAGTCATATGAAAACACTTGAAGAAGCAGGATATGTTCAGGTTGAAAAAGGATTCATTGGCAGAAAAACAAATACTATTTATGCAATTACTACTTCCGGAAAGAAAGCTTTTAAGTCGCATTTGGATGCATTGGAAAAAATGATAAGATCCATGGATTGATTTTTTTTATCATTACACTTTGCATTTCAAAGTACTTTTAAAAATATCTGATAATGTTTTCATCCACACTGGCAGCGAGAATATGGTTCACTTCCTCTCTTATTTTAGATGCGGGAGCTTTAATTTTTCTTTTCATTCTATATCCTTCAGGCTGGTATTTTTTCTTACCTGCATTTCCAGCAATACTGGCAATCAGCTTTCCTGTATTTATAATCCTGACTATTCTACTGCCAATCCTCAAAAGATTATTCGATTCATTTAACAATAAGATATACCTGACGATACTGGTATGCGGTGTTTGTGCATTTATTTACGGTTCTTTTGGATATCTCCTGGGTGCTACAAAGTTCCACACTTCAGATTACTGGACTACCGATGGTCTTGAAATTTTACTTGCTATTACAGGAATTCTGTTTTGCATATCACTGATCGCTGTATTTCTCTCGAAAAAACAACTATTTAAATATTTTGAATACAGTAAAACTTTATCGTTAACAAACAAAAACAATAATATGGAAACATCAAATTATGCGGAAAACAATCCAATGGAGAACAAAACAAGTCGCTCCAATAAAATTCTGATCAAAGGAGCCATCACAGCCGCACTGATAGGTATCATGATGATACCAACCGTATTTATCAGTGATCTGGTTCATGAGAGACAGGCCAGAAACGAATCCGTTGTAAAAGAGGTAGACAGCCGCTGGGCTATGGCTCAGACCTTAACAGGTCCTTATATTTATCTGCCATATAAAAAGATAGTGATGGATGCTTCCAATAAACCTGCAATGGTGATCAGTCATTTATTGATGCTTCCTGATAATATACAAGTTGATGGAAGAATCGAACATGAGTTAAGGGAAAGATCTATTTATAAAGTTCTTTTGTACAGGGCGTCCATATCTGATCAGGGCAATTTTCTTTTACAGCTTCCAAAAGATATCGCTTCCGAACAGGTTCAATGGGCTGACGCAAAAATCTGTTTTGGAATCTCCGATTTCAAAGGCATTGAAGAAAGACTTGTCATTCGGTTCAATGGGAACGATAATGAATTATCACCAGGACTCCCGACAGACGATATTGATGAAAAAGGTCTCTCTGCACCCATTGCCATGTCTGTTTCAGATTTGGGTAAGCCGTTAAATTATCAGATTCATCTTAAAATCAAAGGAAGTGAAATGCTGCATTTCGTTCCGCTTGGTGGCAATAGTCATTATACATTGGAATCCACCTGGCCCAGTCCCAGTTTTGATGGCAACAATCTTCCTTCCGAAAGAACCATAAGTGAAAAAGGATTCACAGCTTCCTGGAATTTTAATAAAGCGAACCTGCCTTTTGGAACCGTATTAAATGATTTCAAGTTTGACCAATCCTCCCTTGCATTTGGTGTAACCATGATACAGCCCGCAGACCAATATGCTAAAACCAACCGTTCAATCAAATATGCTATTCTGATTATCGGATTGACTTTTTCTCTTTTCTTCATCATAGAACTCATGCAACGCAAACCCATCCATCCGGTACAGTATGTATTGATCGGACTTGGGCTGGTCATTTTTTATAGTTTATTATTAGCCATCAGTGAATTTCTTGATTTTGATTATGCATACCTGATTGCTTCTGTGGGTACCATTTTATTGATAGGCCTGTATGCAAAAAGTCATTTTAAAAGTTGGAAATCTTCGGGAATATTTTCAGGTGTGCTCACACTGCTTTATGGATTCATATTTGTCCTGATAAGACTGGAAGACACAGCATTGTTGGTTGGAAGCATTGGTTTGTTTATTATCCTTGCCCTTACTATGTATGCAAGCAAGAAAGTAAACTGGTACGGACAAACAGAAGCTGTTGTGTTACAATAAAGAATCTCGATGATAATTCCCCTGGCATTTATTGCCGGTTATGTCAGGGGAATCCCATTTAAAAACCCTACTACCATGCCCTTCACTTTTTCTCATCCAGCCATTATTTTACCAGCCAATCGGTTATCGGGGGAATTATTCTCGATGACTGGTTTGGTCATTGGCAGCATGACGCCTGATTTTGAATATTTTATTCGAATGAATCTTGGAAGTATATTTAGTCATACCCTGCATGGATTATTTTATTTTGACCTTCCAATTGGATTAACCCTCTGTTTTATTTTTCATGATCTTGTTCGCAATGACCTGATAAATAGCATGCCAACAGGTTTATATGAACGGTTTTACGCATTAAAGAATTTTGACTGGAATACATATTATAGAAAAAAATGGCCAGTAGTTCTATTATCGATTGTCATCGGTGCAGTTTCACATATCCTATGGGATTCTTTTACACATCCTTGCGGCTATTTCGTATTAAAATTACCTATACTTCAGAACAGGATTCATTTTGCCGGATTTACAATCACTATTTACAATTTTTTGCAGCAGATAAGTTCCGTTATTGGCCTTGTTGTAGTTTTCTTTTTTATTTACCGTATGCCAAAAACAAAGACCGGCATGAATCATATTAAAAGCCCTTACCGGATTTATATAATTTGTATTGTGTCCGCTATCATGGTACTCAGATTTATTTTTGGATTATCAATAACTCAGTACGGAAATGTGATTGCGTCTTTAATGAGTGCTTTCTTTATTTCAATTATTATTACACCCGTAATTTTAAGAACGCAGAGTAATCTTTGAAAAAGGATATTAAGAATGGAATGCCTCAGAGACTCCTAACTGTTTTCAGCTTGACTCAGAAAAGCGGGTGCCCAATTTCTCTCATTGACAGCGGCCCTGTAATTCAATCCTGCTGTCGTGCCGGCTGTTATATCAACCGTAACACCGGTTATCTTCGAAGCCAGATCGGACGACAGGAACACAGCGAGGTTCGCAATATCTTCCATGAGTGGAAGTTTCTTCAGCATGGTATCTTCTTCCATTTTTTGTAAAACAGATTTCATAATTTCAGGTCTGCTATCAATTGCTTCTTTGAAAACCCTTGAGTCCGGTGATCCCCCCGAACGCATATTTACAACCCGAACACCATACACACCCAATTCAGCAGCCAGGTTTTTGGAGAAGGTTTCCACAGCCGCACAGGCAGCAGAAAAACCTCCCGTATATGGGTAACCGATTCCACCCGGTGTAGCTGTGAGAGATAAAATAACTCCTGATCCCTGCTTGGCCATTATCTTTCCGGCAGCTGTTGCGGTCAAAAATCTTGTTCGCATGGTAAATGTGATCGGCGTTATAAAATCATCCTCCTTCATATCAATAAGCGGTATTCCCTGAACCAGATCTTCTCCGACAGCATTAAAAGATATATCAATTTTCCCCGACAGACGAACGATCTTTTCAAGATGGCTGTCAATCGCTTTTTGATCCAATGCATCCACCTGGTCTGCCTCAGGAATGCCTCCGGCAGCTTGGATTTCATGCGAGACTTTTTGTACAGAGGCGATATTGTGCCCGGTTAAAAACACTCTCGCACCAGCGCGGGCAAGTGCTTTAGCAACTGTGCTGCCAAGTGATCCACCGGCACCATATATAACTGCATTTTTATCCTGAAGTAACACTATGTTAAAATTTTTATGTGAAATCAAAATTTAAAACTACATCGTCATGCGATAAACAATAAATCCCGATCGCTCCGCAACCTTATCATATAATTTTCTCGCCCTCTCATTTGTTTCGTGTGTAAGCCAGTAATATCTGGATGCACCAGCATCCTTTGCTTTTAAATGAACGCTTTCAATCAGGGTACGGCCGATCCCTTTTCCACGTAATTCATCTGCAGTAAATAAATCCTGTAAATAACATACTGGTTGAATCGCAGAAGTGCTGCGGTGGAAAAGATAATGCGCTATTCCAACCAGCTTCCCTTCATATTCTGCAACCAATGCAAATACAGGCTCAGAGTCATCAAAAAAACGATTCCATGTGGTCTGTGTTATTTCAGGGCTCAAGGCGGTTGGCCCAGAACGTTTATAAAACGCATTGTAGCCCTCCCAGAGCGGAAGCCACTGATCGTAATCCTGTTTGATTATCGAACGAATGGAAAGATGGTTTAACATGCGGCTAAGATACAATCAAGTCATGGAGATACTTTATCAGTTTCAAAACTTTTGACTGAATAGACCTCCCTGTTGTGAACTTCCATCCATCTTTCGGGATTTGCGACCGGTACCCAGCCAAATTGTTTATATAATCCGTGGGCATCTGCGGTTGATAAAATCCATCTTCTTAATCCCTGCAACTCGGGATAAGCCATAATGGTTTGCATAAGCCATTTGGAGAGGCCCTTACCACGAAATTCAGGTAATACGTACACATCGCCAACGTAAGCAATAGAAGAGAAGTCAGAAATGACTCTTGCAAATCCGATTTGCTTTTCCCTGAAATAAAGACCGAAGTTTAATGAATGCTCGATTGCCTCTTCAACCCTGCTGCATGGAATATTTAAACACCAATATGCTTCTGTTGAAAGAAAATGATGTATTGCTTTAATATCCAGCCTGGCTTTCTCCGTAGAAATACAAAATCCATCTTTGTAAAATGCCCGGTAACTCACTTTAATTTATTTTATTCAACCATTAATTTTCCTTCCAATATAATTACTGCCTTGCTGGTTAGTAAGACTTTATCGCCACACATTGCCAAATTCATATATCCCGTCCGGCTGGATGATTGAAATGCTTTCAATTTTTTCTTGTTTAATTTTTCACTCCAGTATTTTGCCAGAAATGTCTGCACTCCGCCTGTTACTGGATCTTCATTTGTGCCTGCCCAGGGCCAGAAAAACCTGTAATGATAATCGTACCCATTATCAGTGGAAGGGGCAGTAACCAGTACACCGTTGATTCCTTCATGTGAAGGAATCAGGGCGTTAAAATCCGGACGCAGATTGGCTAAGATCCGTGGGCTGTCAATTTCCAACATGATAACTTTATTATGCGGACTGAATACCGTATTAGTGACGGAGTTAAGGCCTAATGCTTTCAGCATGGCAGCGGGCGCAACGGCGGCTTCTGTATTGTATACAGGGAATTCCATGGTAATTTCTTCACCATGCTTTGTCACCGTCAGATCTAAATTTTCTACTGTGGTAAAATGAATTTTCTCTACATCTGTCTCTTTGAACAACACTTTGGCAGATGCCAGCGTAGCATGCCCACATAAGGGGATCTCCATTTTTGGTGAAAAATAGCGGATAGAATATCTGTCTTTTTCCCCATTACCTTTCAGAAATGCAGTTTCAGAGAGACCCAGTTCATTGGCGATATGCAGCATTTTGCCGTCACTGATTTCATATTCCGGAAAGCATACCCCGGCCGGATTACCTTTAAACTCTTCATTGGTAAATGAATCAACAATATATGTTTTCATAATTTCTGTTTAAATTTCTTTTATCATCTGATAAGACAAATTTCCTTCAAAATAAAATACCAGCACAGATACATTTTTAGTATTTTTGACCAGTACAGTTTACAATGAAGAAAAAAACAAAGGTCAAAGAATTACTCTATTTAAAGATTGCACAGAGCCTGGAGCAGCAGATCAATAATGAAACGCTGAAAGTGGGCGACAAACTCCCATCCATACGCATGATATGCCGGCAGCACGGTGTAAGTATGAGCACAGCACAGTTTGCTTAT
>DATHNR010000014.1:0-3479 GCA_035485835.1 Puia sp. | reverse complement strand
CAGGAAATTATTTACATAAACGATGCGGCGAAAACACACTATAGAAGTGTTTCTTTTTTAAATAAAAATACGCATTGGGTTCACCGGATTTTGACAATGAGATAGTTCTTCTTTTACAACAATCATAAAAAAATTTCGTTTTTATAAGTGTACAAGATAAATTCTGTACATATTCAGATGACTAAATTGTTCCCGTATCCAACTCTGATTGCAACATTGATCTTCATCATGTTTAGCAGTTGTTCCAAGCAGATCACGAATTCTACAATTCCAAATGTTCCACCCATTGTACCGGCACAATCAGGCACTCCGGTTCCGGAAGATCCTGCCGCGGTAATTTATCTATCCGCAGGTTATTCAAACGATCTGTTTGCTGTGGACGCAACAAATGGAGCAATTCTTTGGTCAACCAAAGTGAAGGGCACGTATAATACTTCTGCAGCCTACACCCAGGGAACGATTTTAGTAAAAGGATTTGACGACTTTCAACCCGCTGATATTTCGGCCTTTGGTACCGATGGTACGCTGAAGTGGACTTACCATGTGCCCGGCGTTTTTGAATATAATCAAACGGCTTTGATAGCATCTGACGGCGTCGCTTATACGCAAGATAGGGATCAGATTATTGCAATCAATGTTTCCGATGGCTCCGTTAAGTGGACCTGCGATAAACCCGTTAGTGAAGATGGTGGGAGTTTTCTGAATAACAATACGCTTTATGCAAACATCATTGAACCAGGAAGTTTATTTTCCATTGACAAACAAACTGGTAAGCTGAACTGGTCGGTTGGAACCTATATACCCAGTACCCCATTCATTTCGGGTGATTCCATTTTCCAGGCAGACGCCAAATACGTCTTTATTTACGATGCACATACAGGTGAAATAAAAAATACGATAACCAGTTTTCCTACGAACGGACCTATAAATATTAAATACGGGCGGGTTTTTTCTTTTGATAGTCAGACAACAGATAGCGCGACATTTAGCATTAATTATCCTTTTAATTATAGTCCCAGTCCTCTTATTCCTCCAGGTTATATTAATGGTTCCATTTATCCGATTGTCGCAGACAGTATGGTTATTTTACCTTACGGTATTTTTAACGCATTTACAGGCGATGTGATTTGTACACCTTCACCTTTTTTCTATCCTGGAACTACCAGACCAGAATCGTACGGGGCAACTTACGTGAATCACATTCTCTACTACTCATCCTGTATGAGATCTGAATATGATGCTACCTTAGCTGTCCATTATTACAGTGATATATTCGCCTATGATGTGAGAAATAAATCCCAGCTTTGGCATGTTGCCATCGAAAATACAGATCTCTATAATGTGGAACCTTGCATCGTCACCAAGTCGGGTGCAATCTACCGCGGTGTCTTCACTTATCATTAAGTCAACATGCCTGCTTATTTAATTGATGCCATATGGTTGGCAAATGAAAAGTAAGACTCAATAAATCCGGAAAATCGCCAATTGCGTAAGTAAGTTGATGACCGGGAAGAAGTTGCTTTCACTGATTGCGGGGGTTTTTTATTGGATTTGCGTGAGCGGCCAGGCGATGGATAATACCCTGGCCTATAGAAATATTCCCACCAACAAATATTTCAGGATCAATTATGAAAACGATTTTTTTGCGGCATTTGACCGTGACTACACGCAGGGTATTTTGATTGAAAAGGTTCATCCCGGTCTCAGTCATTTTGTATTCATGAATTTACTCTGGCATCCGCTTCATAGTTCCATAAAATACGGTTTGGCCATTGAACACAATGCCTATACGCCCAATGATATCGCTGCCTACGACATACAATATGGCGACCGGCCTTATGCGGGGGTTTTGCTGCTGAAATCCTTTTTGATAGCCGATAATTTTGATCGAAAACAAATGATCAGCGTTTCCTTCAGCACAGGAGTGATCGGACCGGCGGCCGGAGGAGAACAAATGCAACGAACAATCCATCACTGGATAAATTATATCCAACCGGAGGGCTGGCATAACCAGATTCAAAACGACCTGGCATTGAATTACCAGGTCAATATAGAAAAACAAGTATACCAGTCAGATAATCATTTTCTACTCTCTCTTTATGGATCTGCCAGGGTCGGAACGCTCAGTGATAAGGCCTCTGCAGGTTTTACAGCGAACCTGGGAAATTTCAAATCACCTTTCCTTCGTTCCGATAATTCAAAACGCGCATTTCAGTGGTATGCCTATTTCAACCTGATGGGGAATGCAGTAGTCTACGATGCCACCCTTCAGGGAGGCTTATTTAACCACTCAAGTGTGTATACAATTCCTGACGCGGAAATAAGCCGGCTCACTCTCCAGAATAAATACGGGCTGGTGCTTTTGTTCAGGTCTTTATACCTGGAATACTACCGGACGGGCTTAACCGAAGAATTTTACACGAGCATCTATCACCGGACGGGTGGACTCCAGATCGGTTTCGGATTTTGACAATGAGATTCGCGGCCCCGCCTTGGCCAAATTATCGCGGAATAAATATCCCAATAACATAAATTTGAGTATTGGCTATGAACAAATAAATAAAAAATTATGTGCAAAATTATTTTTGACTGCGGAATATCACTCGATGGATTTTTCGCAGGCGATAACAGGAGTCCGGACAACCCAATGGGTGGCGTTTCACAAAAAATCCACAGCTGGATGTTTAAACAAAAAGCATTTTGGAAGCATCTCAATATGGAAGGCGGGGAAGAATATGGTGCAGACAGTAAATTAATTGAAGATGTGTTTGCAAGAACAGGTTCTTACATTATGGGAAAACGAATGTTTGAAGAAGGCGAAGTCCATTGGCCGGAAGATCTGTTCAAGGAAGATGTTTTTGTTCTGACACACGAAAAGCGGGAACCCTGGGTTCAAAAGGGGGCAACAACTTTTTATTTCATCAACGACGGAATACAAAGTGCATTGGAAAAAGCAAGACAATCAGCCAAAGGAAAGGACATCAGAATACAGGGCGGCGCGAATATAATTCAACAATTTCTCCATGCAGGACTTGTGGACGAATTTTTCATTCATATTGCCCCTGTTTTTTTAGGAACCGGGATCCGTTTGTTTGAAGGCATTAACAATGACAAATATGATATTCAAATTCTGGAAGTAATACCATCAGATTTGACAACACATCTGAGATACAAATTGACGAAGAAATAAGAACCCCGCACTGACGACGAAGTGTTTCACGGGAAAATTTTAGGAATTAATGACCTGGTGAATTTTGAAGGCGTTTCGGTCAAAGAATTAAAAAAAGCATTTGCCGAAGCCGTAGAAGATTATCTGGTAACCTGCAGTCGCAAAATGCGACATCAAGTTGGGGGAGGAAGACGTAAGTTGACTTTGTGAAATCAGTCAGTTCTTAAACTCTCCTCGCCAGCCTCTGCTCATTCAGAACGAAGGCTGGTGACCGGATTAGCCATCGCAGCCTTTATTGCCTGAGAGCTCA
>DATHNR010000013.1:0-2542 GCA_035485835.1 Puia sp. | reverse complement strand
ATCAGATGTATGTCGGCACCACGACAAGAGGTTTTAATATTTTCCCGCCGTCAGATCAGGTTGCCCACATTCTCAGAAAAAGAAATGGGCTGCTGGATGATGATGTGTGGGGGCTACTTGAAGACAAGAAACATCGCCTTTGGTTTGGAACCTTTTCAGGTGCTAATATTATAACACCTGATCAGAAAATATATTCACTTATCCCTAATCCGAATGATAGAAATAGCAACCGTATAGATCCAATTATTCAAACAGGTCCTGATCAGTTTATACTGGCAGGTGATATTAGCGGGTTAATCCTGATTGATGAATTGAAACATACCATAGAAAAAATTGGTTTGAAAGAGGGTCTGCCGAGCTCGGATCTGTTTAATTTGTTTGAGGACAGTCAGGGATTGATATGGATCGGGACCCTCAATTCCGGATTGATCTTATTTGATCCGCAAAAAAGAACCATGCGCCTTTTGAACAAGGCTTTTGGATTAAGTAGTAACCATGTAACCCAGGTTATTGAAGATCCCTCAGGAAAATTCTGGATTTCCACATTCGGAGGGATAGATCTGTTGGACTTGAAAGAAAATACGATTCGCAGTTATACTATTGCTGAAGGTTTAAGCGATGACAGGCCGAGTTCAATTTTACTTGACAAAAAAACCAGGCTCTGGGTGACTTCTGAAAAAGGTTTAAACCTGCTTGATCCGGCTAAAAAAACCAATACGATATTTTCGATCGCATCCGGAATGCCCGGAAATGGGGTTTATAGTTTGCTGGATATTAATGAACGCATATTCGCCGGCACTGAAAAAGGTTTAACTGTACTTGAAGAAAGTGAAAAGCCCTTAAATGGCAGCAGTGAAATAATATGGAATCTCCGTACTTATGGAAGACCGCAGGGGTTTTATTTTCTTAATTTCAATGGCAATACGGCTGACATCACGCATACGGGAACATTTTGGTGGGGAATAATTGAAGGGGTAACTGTGGCTGATTCTACTGTTTTTTCACAGGATCCTAAAACTTCCCCTGTCCAGGTTACCGGGCTTGACATTATGGGGAAACAACAATTTTTTATAGAACCGGAATTAGTTAAAGACGCAGACACTTTATGGGGAGAAAATAAAGATACTTTTTACCTGAAAGGGAATTTCAACGTGCTTAATACTGACAGGCAGAGAGGAATTGAATGGGACAGTCTGTCTTCCGGTTTTATTCCAGAGAACCTTTCACTGCCACCTAACCTGAATTATATCCGTTTTCATTTCAGCGACAAATTGCCGCAATCGAATGGAGACTATAAGTATACTTATATTCTTGATGGTGTTGATGACAAATGGAGTCCTGTAACTGCAGAACCCGTATCTGAGAATTACAATAATATTTCACCTGGATATTACAGTTTCCGTGTCTCCGCTAAAAAAGGCGCTGGTCCCTGGGCAGAGCCTTCCGTTTATCATTTCCGAATCAGGCCTCCATGGTGGTTTTCCTGGTGGACCGAGCTCGGTTATTTATTGATTTTTATTGGTGCACTCCGCTTATGGGTCAGGTATCGTTCACGACGGTTATTAAAAGAAAACGTGTTGCTGGAACAAAAAGTAACAGACCGTACCACCGCACTCAGCACTTCATTGGAAAATCTACGACAAACCCAGAGTCAGTTGATTCAGGCAGAAAAAATGGCTTCACTTGGAGAGCTGACAGCCGGTATCGCTCATGAAATTCAGAATCCTCTGAATTTTGTAAATAATTTCTCTGAGGTTAATACAGAACTCATTGAGGAAATGAATAAAGCAATGGATCAGGGGGATATCCCTGAAGTGAAAGAAATTCTGAAGGATGTGGAAATGAATATGTCTAAAATCACTTTTCACGGTAAGCGCGCAGATGCAATAGTAAAAGGAATGCTCCTGCATTCGAGGGCGAGCAGTGGTCAGAAAACTCCTACAGATGTTAATGCACTCGCTGACGAATATCTCAGGCTGAGTTATCACGGACTCCGCGCCAGGGATAAATCATTCAATGCACAATTCAGCATGGATTTCGATGAGAGTCTTAAACCGGTAATGCTTGTACAGCAGGATATCGGGAGGGTACTTCTTAATCTTTTCAATAATGCATTTTATTCTGTAACTGAAAAAAAGAAAACAGCTCCGGAAAGTTATCAGCCAACCGTTACCGTAAGTACCAAAAAGAAAAATGATATGATCGAAATCAAGATCCGTGACAACGGTCAGGGTGTTCCAAAAAAAGTGATAGATAAAATATTTCAGCCATTTTTCACAACTAAACCTGCAGGACAGGGTACCGGTCTGGGTTTGTCACTCAGCTATGATATCGTAACCAAGGAACATGGAGGAAAAATTGACCTGATTACAAAAGAAAACGAATTCACAGAATTTATAATTGAATTACCGGTTAAACCAGTGATGTAAAACATTTTAAGATTGAAAACTTAATACTGCTATTGATGAAAATACTTGTAGTAGACGATGAACAGGACATGCAACAATTATTTGAGCAACGCTTCCGCAGAGAAATAAAATCT
>DATHNR010000012.1:0-9312 GCA_035485835.1 Puia sp. | reverse complement strand
GAGAAGTTTTTTGGCATATATGATATTGACAAGGCCGATGCCCGTCATGGCAGATGTACCATTAATAACAGAGATTCCTTCGCGGATATGAATTTCAAGTGGTTTCAATCCGGCTTTTTTATATACACCAGCCGTTTCCTGCCAGGCAGACTCATACCATACTTTTCCTTCTCCTATCAGATTGAGGGCCACATGTGCCAGTTGCACCAGGTCGCCGCTGGCACCCACACCACCATGCTCATAAATACAGGGAATGATATTTTTATTAATGAGAGCTGCAAGCAGTTCAACCAGACTTGTATGAATTCCGGAATGTGCCTGCATGAGACTGTTCAGTCGGGCAACCAGCACAGCTTTCCCCAGAAGAGGACTCAGGGTATTGCCCATTCCTGAACTATGACTACGGATCAGGTTATATTGAAGCTGCAGGCGATTTTCGTCACTGATCTTATACTGGGCCATGGGGCCGAATCCAGTATTGATACCGTAAATGAGTTTTCCGGTTGAGAAATGACTTAGGAATTGAAAACTGGCATCCACTTTTTCGAGCGCCGCAGGATTCAGGGTAATTTGATCCTCTTTAAATACAATATCTGAGAAATTGATAAGGGAAAGGCTCCGCGATCCGATGTCTACCATGTAGCTGTTCTATTTTAAAGTGCCCAGCGCAAAAAAAGCGAATTAAGAGCAAGACGGCAAATTTTTGTTCCGTCTTAAGCTTATAGCAGAAAGCTCAAGGCCCTTCGTAAGCCTAAAGCCGAAAGCTTAAAGCCAAAAGCTTAAAGCCAAAAGTCTTGATTGATGTGGCAAATATATAAATGTAGAAATGAGGGATTGGGAGAATTGAATGATTAATGATAATGTGGTAATGTGGATTTTAAAATCCGACTTGCAGATAATAATGAGTAACAACACCTGATTTTCACATTGTCATTAATCATTCAATTCTTCCATTCTCTCAAATAATTGCGAAGCAATTATATACAATCCCTCATTTACCATATTAAAAAGGCTTTAGGCTTTCGGCTTAAGTAAGGTAATATCTGATAATGAACTTATATATCATGATAAATTGCGTGATAAGAGGGAAAATAACCACCAGAATAAAAATGCCAGCCTGCCAGTTCTTCAATGGCTTTTCTTTTTGGAAACCTGCAATTCCAAGAGCCAGAAAAGGTATTACCGGAATAAAATACCTCGATTGCAATCCGCCAAGATAAGGACTTTCAAGTGCGGTCCAGGTAATGTACTGAGCCGCCATAATTGCCAGCATGGATAAAAACGCAGAAAGAAGGATCACCATCCTGAGTTTCAGTTTTTCAGAATTGAAACTGAGAATAAAAAGAATGGCAAGAAAAAATACGAGATAAGCCAGTCTGTAATAATTAGAAGGTAGTATGACATCCAGCCAGCCAAGTATACCAATGAATTCATACATCTTTATAACGATGGCATAAAGATCCCAATGAAAGAAAAGTCCGATGAATCTGAAAGGATGATGCAATACGTAGGCCATTTGAAGGCTTGTATTGATTTTCATCTCCGGGTCGGCCCAGGCCACGGAATAATTGGGCAGGTTTAACAAACCCCAGGTGAGAACCAAAATAAAAGGGATCACCATGCAGTAAATCTTTTCTCTCGGGCTAAGATTCAAAAACAAAAAAATGAGAATGAATAGAAAATAAGGCGGCTTGGCTGAACTGATAGCCGTTATACAAATAATGAGTAATATAATCTGGGCTTTCGAATATTTTCTTGTCTCGCCAGACTCGACATGATCTATCAGACCGACAATCAGTACTGCAAGGCTGATTATAAATCCATCCTGGCTGACTGAAGCAAAAAGTGAAATGGGAAGAGGTAAAAGCAGAAGGAAAAATAAAAGTAACCTGCACCTCCTGGCAAGACCCAATGCAAAAAAGCAAATGATGATGCAGCCGGTTGCATTTATAATTCTCGACAGGATGGAAGTATCAAAAACCGTCATATGCATCCATTTCCCCAGAAGGATTCCGACGGTCGGGAAAATATAACCGGTAGGGGGATAAATAACTGTATTTGGAAAATGGAACAGGACCAGATCAGGAGTCCAGTAATATTCTCTCGAATGGCTGATCATTGCCCTTGTTACTTTCTTATCCGGATTAAAATTCAGTTCGTGAAATGCATACTGTGACAACAGGATACCTTTATTTCCATAATATCCGCCACTATCAGGATAAACAATTCTTCCATCCGGCGAAGTACGGTGTTCCTTTGTCGGCATCAGTGAAACGAATCTTCCAACAAATACACCGCGACTGATCTGTTCGGCTCTTAGATAATGGGAATGTTCATCGGGTGACTGATACCCGGGTGTAATGATGGCCGTAAGAAGTACAATGAATAAAGCGTAAGTGAGGTAAATATATTTAAGATGGCCATTAAGCGAATCGGAAAAAATTTTCAGATCTTTCCACGGAATCGATAATTCCTGCCAATTATTAAGCATATTAATAGATTGTTTCCAGGTTGTTGTTCAAGGTCCATAACAAATGTAATTATTTTGGGGTATACATGCCTGTAGGGAAGCATTCAAAAACTTATTATGAACACATGTTGCCCTTTTTCAAAATGATAGGAAATCCGTTTACCTGAAACTTCTATGATCTGCTGAACAATAGAAAGACCAAGCCCATATTGGTCGGTGCTTTGTCCACCTTTAGAAAATCGTTGAAATAATTTACCGGAGTCAAGCGCTCCAGCAGAGGCATCGTTTGAAATGATGAATTCATTTTGCCGGAGGTCCATATGAATATGCCCTCCGTCGGCCGTATGTCGCGCTGCATTGCTGAAGAGATTATTCAGCAGGATATCTGCCAGTTGCTTATTCATGACAATGGAAGTGGGTTCCATTGAAGCGGTTATTTTAAGATTTTTACCCTGCCATAGTTCCTGCCAGTCCGTTATTTTCTCCTCGGCCAGATTTTTAAAATCGAATGAACTGGTTTCTGAGAACTGCCTGTTTTCAATTTTACTCAGTAATAAAAGCGATTGATTGAGCTTTGCCATTTTCCTGATGGCTTCATAGGCGGTTTGCGCCGCATTACTCTGGGCTTCTGAAAGGTGTTCGTCCTGTATTAGTGTGTCCAGCTTGGATTGAACGATAGCCAGGGGAGTTTGTAATTCATGGGAAGCATTCTCAGTGAATTCTTTCAGAAGGGTATATTCCTTTTCGGCGCTCTGGATAAACTGATCCAGTGTTTTATTCAGCAGATTGAATTCATCAATTGAAGTCGGAATAAATGAAGGAGGTTTTTTTTCTCCCAGCCTGAATCTCTTAACGCCTGAAAGTGTGGAGTAAAATGGTTGCCAGAGGCGACGGAGCAACCAGCGGTTAATTAGCAGACCTACCATCAGGATTAGTACAACCGTTAAAAGCGAGATGAGGATGATGGACCTGTTCATATCATGCGTGCCTTCCAGCGATTTCGAAACTTTGAAGAGCAGCCACTGTTTTCCAACCAGCATGGTAAAACTGATTTGACGGAAATCTTCTCTTTCATGCCGGTCGGGGGACTTAATTGTACTGAAATGGCGGATATATTCATGTATTTCCGACTGTTCATAAGATACGCGCTGATCCTTGACCGTTATAGGTTCCGGTGGTTTGTTATATTTACTAACATAGGTTTGTATTTCCCTTTGTTCTATTTTAAGGTCTTCATCAACCTGGTTTATCATGACCCACCAGAGAAGGAAATAAAATGCAATACTGGCCAGCAGGAAAATAAGCAGGGTCGCCAGCAGGTTGATCCGGAAATATCGGGTAAAAAGTTTCATGGGTGGTCGCTGAATTTATAACCCATTCCATAAACTGATTTAATATAATCCTGGGCACCACCCTGCAACAATTTTTTACGGAGATTTTTAATATGTGTATATATGAAATCGTAATTGTCCGCCATATCCATATTATCACCCCACAAATGTTCAGCAATGGCTCCTTTACTGATCACTTTATTTTTATTGCTGATAAAATACAATAATAAATCGTATTCTTTTCTGGTGAGATCAATTAACCGGTTGTGCACACGAACAGTTTTCTCCAGCAGGTCAAGCTGCAGTTCATCAAAGCGGAGACTGTTCTTTCCATCAAAGGATTTTCGGCGGATGATGGCTGAAACCCTTGCAGCAAGTTCAGAAAGATGAAAGGGCTTTGTTAAATAATCGTCAGCCCCTGATTTAAGACCGAGTATTTTTTCTTCTAAAGAATTTCTTGCGGATATGATGAGTATCCCATCTGCTTTATGATTGGCTTTTAGTTCTCGGAGAAGATCCATTCCACTACCCCCGGGCAAAGTGATATCAAGAATGATACAGGTATAATCATACAGGCTGATCTTCTCCATGGCTGTCTTAAAATCCAAAGCCGTTTCACAGGTATAATGCTCAGAATTCAGGTAAGCAGAAATGCTCTCTGACAGTGCTTTTTCGTCTTCGATGATCAAAACCTTCATGAGGATGGCTGTTTTCCGGAAACTTCCTAAAAGATAAGTAAAACCTTATTGAAGATGATATTGAATTTTGAGGAAATCCTGAAGAGCCTTATGTAATTGTCTGTCTTTATGAATCATCTTATAAAATAACCCCTTTGATTAGATCGATCAGGTAATATCACAATTTTTTTAACAATTAATCATTCTTTATGCGAATTATTTTTTTCGTAGTGGCCATGTTATTATTCTCTAATGCCTTTACGCAGATAAAAAAACTGAATGCGGAAACGTCTATTCAAAATGTGACTATATTTTCATCCGGCGCGAGGGTGGAAAGGTCTTCAACTGTTTCCATCCAGGCTGGCCGTTCCGAAATTTCATTTGCCGGACTTAGCAATCAGCTGGACGAACAGACTGTTCAACTGAAGGCAGATGCTAATATCACACTGCTTTCGGTTCAGTCCGCCAAAGATTTTTTATCCGCACGTAAAATTGAACAGGAAGAAAAAAATCTCACAGATCAGACCAATTCATATAAAGATAAATTGGATATGGATACGAAGCTGCTCGACGTATATAAGAATGAAGAAGCCATGCTGATAAAGAATCAGGCCATTGGCGGACAATCAGGAATTAAGGCAACCGATTTAAAAGAATCCCTGGATCTGCAAAGACAACGCCTCACTGAAGTATATGGTAAACAACTTGAAATTCAGAAACGACTGATTACAGACCAGCAGGATTATGATAAAACGACCCTGCAACTCAATGAAATCAGCAGAAAAAAAGACAGTATCAATTATATCGTAACTGCTTTGATAGATAGTAAGGAGACCAGGACAGTGAATTTTCAGTTGTTATATAATGTGAAAGATGCAGGATGGTTTCCGGCCTACGATGTAAGGGTAAATAATGTAACCGAACCGCTTAGTGTTCTGATGAATGCCAATGTTTTTCAGCGTAGCGGGGAAACCTGGAAAAATGTTTCGCTCTTTCTCAGTACCGGCAATCCGAATGACAATGCCACGCCTTCTATATTGCAACCCTGGATGCTGGGATTTTATGATCCCTCTGTTGCCATTCGTGAGCAAAACAACAGGGGTGTTCTTTTAGGAAGGGTAACAGATGATAAAAATCAACCAATACCAGATGCTTCAGTGACAGTTCAGGGGACAGTAATAGGTGCAGTTACGGATGTCAATGGATTTTTCAGAGTTCCGAATGTTTCGAATAAAAGCATGATGGTTGTAACAAGTGTTGGATTTGAATCCAAAGAATTTGTTGCAAAGCCGGGTTATCTTTCAATCGTTCTTGAACGATCTTCGACAGCATTAAATCAGGTGGTAATAAGAGGATATGCATCAGAACTCGCCGGAAAAGTAGCAGGAGTATACGTAACTCAATATAAAAAGGATATAGTAGGGAGTATTCAAACTGTATCTGTTACGACTCAGTACCAGCCGACTACCACCGTTTTCAAAATTGATGATAAATACACGCTGGAAACAGATGGAAAAACAACAACCATCGGTATTAAACAATTTGAAATACCCGCCATCTATGATTATTATACCGCACCTAAAGTGGATCCTTCCGCTTTTCTTACAGCCAAAATTATAAGCTGGCAGGATTATAATTTGCAGTCGGGCGAAGCCAGTTTGTATTTCGAAGGAACCTACCTGGGTAAAACCTATATTGACCTGGATGCGACAGTTGATACACTTTCACTTTCGCTTGGAAAGGATAACGCTGTTAAAATTTCGCGGAAACTGGTTAAAGAATTCAGCAGTAAAAAATTTATCGGTAGCAATCGGACAGATACCAGGGAATATGAAATAAGTGTGCGCAATACAAAACCTGTTCCCGTAAATATTACGGTCCTGGACCAGATTCCGGTATCCGTGAATAAAGAAATCAGCGTCGATGATCTAAAAGCACCGGATGCCCAGATTGACAAAGACAATGGGATTGTAACCTGGAAGATTATCTTACCGCCGGGACAGGAAAGAAAATTACAGGTTGGGTATAGTGTAAAGTATCCGAAAGACAAAAAAGTCGTATTGGAGTAATCAACAATTAATAATCAATTATTAATGATCAATTTTTTTGTTTCTGTAATTCCGTCATGAATTACCCTTACAAAGTAAACGCCTGCTTTATATCCAGTGACATTCAACACGAGATTGTCACTTGTTGTGATTGTGGTGTTGTAAATTAATTGTCCGGTTATATTTAGCAGAGAAATTTCATACCTGGCGGAAGAGGGAAGGCTGATATTGACTAAACTGATTGCGGGGTTTGGAAAAACAGAAATTTCAGCATTTTTATTTCCCAGGTTGATTGAAATGATAGGAGAGAAGGTTTGTTTTCCGTCAATATCTGTCTGCATTAAGCGATAATAGGAAATGCCCTGAAAAGGAGTCAGGTCATAAGCAGTATAATTTTCAATATTACTGCTTGTGCCCGATCCCAATACTTTTTGAACAGTCGTCCAGCCCCGGCCGTCTGTCGATTTTTGAATAGTGAAGAAAGCATTATCTGTTTCTGAAGCGGTTGACCATTCGAGTTTCACTTCGCCATTTTCAGGAAAAGCATTAAATGAAATCAATGTGATGGGCAGTGGAGTGCTCACTGAATTTATGGAACCAACATAAAAGCTATTGGTAAGATTGGCCAGGGTTAATCCGGTCCTGTTGATTTGCGGATTTAAAGTAGTACCCCCGTTAACACCCGCAATACCTGTTACACTATTTACCAGTGTTAATCTCAGGTCAGAAACTGCGCCAATCAGGCCAAATCCCGTTCCCTGTACCTGCAGATTATAAGTACCCCCGTTCAATCCATTTGTTGATACGGCCCAGTTCAGGTCCTTTCTGACCACAACAGTAAATGCTCCATCAACAATGGTAACATTGGTATTGGTAGTCGCGTCATTATAAGAAACACTTATAGAACCCCCTGTCGTCGGCCCTGCAACAGGTGCAGAAACAAAAAATGGTCTGTAGTCTGTAGCGGTTCCCATGGGGAACAGGCCTGTAACGGATCCTGTTGCAATCACGCCCGTTTTAAACCAGCGGGTAAATGTTCCTGCGCCGATCAGTGTACCTGTAGTATATGCGAGCGTTCCGTTATTGGCTACCGACAATCCGAGTGTCAAAATATTTCCGTTCAGATTTATATTTCCCTGCGTCATGGTCAGGTTAGTTGCAATCTGTACGGAATTCGCAAGTTGAATACCAGCGCCTGAATTGTTGTTAGTGAAATTTGTAAAATTTTCTCCTCCGGGAGAAGTAATGGTTTGCAGAGACGAACCATTAAAATTTACCAGGCTCGTTGCTTCTGTAAAACCTCCTGTACCAAAATCATTCCAGTTGCCTGCAATATTTACAGTATTGGTTCCGGGAGCGAGGTGCCCTGCATTAATTGCAAGATTATTTTTTATGGTCATACTATTCAGCAGGGTAATGGTATTGGCTGTGACAGTAACATTATAGAAACTCATGCCAGCACTTGTTACGTTCAATGCATTTCCTCCAAAAGCAACTGTGGAAGCAAAGGTTGAAGCATCGACTATACCACTGGTGTAGGTCCAGTCCCTGCTTTCTGAAATATTTCCTTTCAAAGTCAACGTGCCGCTGGGTTTATTAATTATGATAAAGGGAAGAAGATTCTGACTGATGGCAACTGCTGTTCCATCCATGGTTTCATTGCCGGTACCAATTATATTTAAAGTGGCGTTGCCTCCGCCAGTCACTGAGGTACTGGTTAAAAAGATATTCCCGTTAATATTTATGTTACCTGTGTTGATCGTTAACCTGGCAGTTCCTGCCATTGTAAAATCGCCGTTCGCAACAAGTGTTGTAGCCGCAGTAATGGTATAAGTTTGATTCGTTATAGCAAGAAATTCAATATTATTTAATGATAAACTGCCACTGATCGTATAAGGATTTGCGTTACCATCCGTAAAACAATATGTCGAAGTGCCGGCGTTGATTGTACCAGCAGTATAAGTGAAAGTATTCGATGAGGCAGGAAAATTAAACAGGCTCAAAGTTCCTGAACCTTTATTGATGGTGAGTTGAGGCAGCGAACCTTCTCCGGCAACTGTGGCCCCTGTGAAGTTTTGTGCTCCAGCTCCAATGATTTCAACAAGACCCGTTCCTCCGCATCCTGCAGCGCTATTGGTTACATTGATATTGCCACTTACATCGATGGTGCCTGTATTCAGATTATAAAATAATGCGCCTGTCAAATTCAGGCTGTTTGCTACCGTGATATTCCCCCCTGAGGTAATGTTATAATTAAATCCTTCTCCTACAAATTCAAGAATATAAAAAGCAGGACTAGTTCCGGATATAGTAGTTGCTCCGCCGGTAGCATTAAACCGGGCAGTGCCATTATTATGAATGAATGTTGCACTGGTGAATGCGGCGTCGCCATCAAATTCAAGAATGGCTGATGTTGAAGTGAAGGCAGTTCCGGCCAGTGTAAAATTCCCACCAATCGTAATATTCGCATTACCACCGGTGAAAGTTCCGGAAGAGAATGAAGCGTTGTTGACAGTAGAAAAACTATTGGCTCCCTGGGAAATTATCCCGCCATAGCCATTGACAGTAATATTCAGAATATTAACCGCAATGTCGATGGTGCAGTTTCCATTTCGCACATTATTAAATGTAACTGCATCTCCGGCTCCCGGCACACCAGCACCGCCTGCGCCACCTGAAACTGTTGACCAGTTGGCCGCATTATTCCAATTTGAAGGTGCTGCCGCTACCCAGAAACGATTGGCTGCAGTTGCATCCTCACATATGCTGAACAAAAAAACTAAACA
>DATHNR010000011.1:0-2750 GCA_035485835.1 Puia sp. | reverse complement strand
CACCTGCAATGGAATTATTTTGATCATCCGCCCATGGTGGCGCTTCTGATTCGTTTTTCCACATTCAATCTGTTTTTTCATAATGAATTTTTCATCCGGCTGGGTCCAATACTTTGCGCAGCTGCCGGAACCCGTATGATTTTTATAATTGGGAGACGGATTAAAAATGCCAGAACAGGCTGGATTTCCGCAGTATTATATAGTACCTCATTTTATACATCAATTATAGCAGGTACTTTTATATTGCCTGATTCTCCCCAGGTTCTCTTTTGGTTGATCAGTATCTATTTGATGATCCGAATACTGGAAAGAGAAATTCCAAATAATTACAAAACAGGGCTTTTTATACTTCTGGGCATCAGCATGGGTGCCTGTATTATGAGCAAAGTTCATGGTGTATTTCTATGGTTGGGTTTTGGAGGATATATTATTTTTCATCGAAGGGACCTTTTGAAATCATCCATGTTTTGGATTTCCGGAGCCATTAGCCTGCTGATCGTATATCCCATATTTAAATGGAATCTTGAAAATCATTTTATAACATACAACTATCATCAGGGAAGGCTCAGCATTTGGGGAATGAAACCGGATTTAGATCATTTGTTTCAGCAGGTATTGGGTTCAGTTTTCTATAATAATCCGGTAAATTTTATACTTTATTTATTCACGCTTTCGGCTATGGCAAAAGGGAAAATAAAAAGGCTTCCCAAGGAATATCCGTTGTTTCTTTGGCTTAGTCTTCCATTAATCCTGGTATTGTTATGGACCTCCCTTTTTAACGAAACCCTGCCGCATTGGTCAGGTCCCGCTTATCTCTCCCTTATGCTGCTTTCAGGCTGCAGGTACGAAGAACAACCGGATATCCGCATTAGTGCCAAATGGCTTAAAGCCTCAATATGGGTCTATGCTGCTGTCGTGATCCTGGGGATCTACTATATCCGGTATTTGCCATTTCGTGTCGGGAGCAGCCAAACAAAGATGTTGGGTAAAGGAGATATAAGTCTTGATATGAGTGGGTGGGAGCAATTCGCGCTGCAATTCGATTCAATATATCAGGCTGATATAAAAATTGGAAGGATGAAAAATAATGCCGTCCTTATTTCCAATTACTGGTTTCCGGCCGCTCATCTGGATTATTATTGTGGATTACCCTTTCATCATAACCTCCTGGTTTTTGGGCCGATCCGGGATATTCACCATTTTGCCTGGCTTAATGAACGGCGCCCAAGATTAGACAGAGGTTCAGATGCTTATTTTATTTACACAACAAATTACTATAGGCCGCCAGGCGGAGCACTCAAAAGTGATTTTAAACGTGTGGATGACTCCCTGATGTTACCTCAATACAGGAAAGGAAATCCTGTTCGATATTTTGTTATTTACAGGATGCATGATTTCAGGGGAGATAGTCTGGAATATCTGTTTCCGGGAATTCACTAATCCAATCCGTTTTTTTACGATACGGAAATTTCCCTATACGATTTCAGAAAAAAAGCACTTGGTTCCTGAAGGAATAAACTAGATTTGGGGCTTATTAAACCACCATGAAACTTTTTGTTGCCGGACTCCCTTATGATTTTGACGATACCGATTTAAAGGAAATGTTTGAACTCTACGGAGAAGTAGTTTCAGCCAAAGTTGCCATAGATCGTGAAACACGCAAAAGCAGGGGCTTTGGATTTTTAGAAATGAGTGCTGCCCTGGAAGCAAAAGAAGCCATAGATGCTTTAAACGGGGCGAGACTTCGCGGAGGTAAAGAACTGGTTGTTCGGGAGGCTGAAGAGAAACCCAGAGATAGTAACAGCGGTGGCGGTTACCGGCCAAGGCGATAATTCTAATTATTCAGCCTTACGAATCCTCCATCGATCGGGTAATCGGTTCCTGTAATAAACGAAGCTTCATCTGAGCAGAGATATAGTGCCAGTGCGGCAACTTCTTCTGGTTTAGCCATACGGCCGATGGGCTGCGACGCAGATAATTTCCTGAACATTTCTTCCTCCATTCCCTGATAATTTTTTGCAATAAACCCATCAACAAAAGATGTATGAACACGTGCAGGAGAAATTGAATTGCAACGGATATTGTATTTGATATAATCTTTTGCAATAGAAATTGTCATAGCAGCAACAGCTCCCTTGGTCATGCTATATGCGAACCTGTCTGACAAACCCACCAGGGATGCAATGGACGCCATATTCAATATCGATCCGCCTCTTGCTTTCATATGAGGAATGACGGCTTTAACCATATGATATACACCTTTCACATTTACTGAAAATAATTTTTCAAAATCTTCTGAGGATGTGTTTTCAGCGTTTCCGACATGTGCAATACCTGCATTATTTACCAATATATCCGGAACCTGCTTATTGACTATTTCCTGAACAACTTTTTGAACGGAAGTTTCCTGATCTAATGCGCATACAAAAAACTCTGCCATTCCTCCTTCCTTCCTTATTTGATCAACAGTTTCCTTTGAACCCTTTTCATCAATATCGAGCAGATAAATAACCGCTCCCTGCCTCGCAAACATGTGGCAGATCGCTTTACCTATGCCGCTGCCTCCGCCAGTAATAATGGCGGTTTTATTTATTAAACTAAACATGAACATGAAAATACGGAATATGATGGTCACCAAAAAAGGGTATTGTTTCGTAAATTTGCATTCCACTTTTTCCCATGACGCAAAAGCTGAAAGAACTATCTGCCAGTCTTGAAGGTGAATTTTATGTTGACGAAACAACCAGGAT
>DATHNR010000010.1:0-2362 GCA_035485835.1 Puia sp. | reverse complement strand
TGGTATTACCGATATGCAAATTGCAGGCAACACACTTGCAGACCGCGCTCCTAATGAAGTAAAATACTACGATGCCAATCAATATGCTTATACTTTCAATATAAACAGAATGGACGCAACAGAAGGTTGGCTTGCATCATCTACCGACCTTGCCAGGTTTCTGGTACATGTAGATGGTTTATCACCTGAAACAATCCTTTCACCCAATGCACTGACAGTTATGACGACTGGTTCAGTTGCCAATCCCAAATATGCCTGTGGTTGGGAAATCAATTTGTTTAACTGGTTTCATCATGGTAATCTGCCTGGCACGGGAACCTCCCAGGCGATAACAACACAAAGCGGCAATTTTAATTATGTAATTCTTACGAATACCAATAGCTCTGATCCGAATTTTTCTTCTAACATGGATAATATATTCTGGACAGCACTTCCAAATACGACGAACTGGCCAACTTATGATCTTTTTGGAGGCCAGACAAAATAATCAGAAAAGAAATTGGGATACGATTGAATGGCTTATCGGGTGACTACGATATCCATCCATCGTATCCCTTTATCATACTACCAAACTAACTGACATGCGGCTGGGTTTTATCATATTGTTCATGGGTTGTTTTGTTTCGGTATATGCTCAGGATAATGAAGCACAATTAAATGATTCATTTGTGTTTCAGAATCTGAACACAAAAATATTTTTAAGAGATACATCTATACTCAAAAAAGGGATAATACTAAGAATTTCACGAACTGTACATACTTCTGTGCCGGCTCCGGCACACTCCCATCTTGAAATAAACATGAGTTATCAATCCAACGATGTATACAATGGCCGAAAGAATGAAACCATTATTCCTGTTGTTACACCCAGGATCAGTTATATATTCAAAAACGGAATCCAGTTCGATGCAAGCGTTGGTTATGATTTGAACGACCCCTCCCCGCAAACCAATCAATACACATTGGACGGTACATATAATTTCAGTCCCGGTAATGGTAATTATTCTTCATCAGTAACAGTTTCCACCTTTGTTTATAATAAGCAGAGCGGCAGTATTTCCGCTGAACAAAAAGGAAGTATTGAAATCGATAACAGTTATGATTTTAATATCGTACAACCCAGTGTATACCTGACCTGGAGTTTTGGTGGAGGAAAAGACTATGCTGCCACATTCAGTCTCCAGCACGAATTCGACATCTTAAAAAACAAAATGAATATTACACCTACTTTCAACATGAATGCGGGAACCCAGAATTTTCTTGACTCTTATTATAAGAACCGCAAATATAAAATTCATTATAAAGACGATTCCACCCTATATGAAAATGTAACGGTGTATGGCAACGTATTAAATGCAGGCAAATTTATCATTCTCAATTATGAAATGGCGCTGCCTGTGAATTTCTCAACCGGCAGGTGGACTTTTAACTTCACCCCAAATTATTCGATACCGGTTAATCCCGCTAAAACGGTCATAACGATTTCATACCAGGATCAGGTGATCAAAACAAAAAATAAAAAAGAAGAGATTTCAAATACTTTTTATTTTCAAACGGGTGTGACTTATGATTTTTAATACAGCCCTTCGTGATCTGTAAGGTAATCCCTTCCGGATTTGCATTCTTCTATGTTGGCTGTGGACCATACGAAATCATAGAGGCCATGATTGAGGAGGTTTACATTTTGATATCCGTCTTTAACCAGATTGCGGCAAATGATGGCTGCCATGTCGGACCCGGAACCATAGACTAAAAACACAGATGATTTATCTTTTGTCCGGGCTATCATTCCGGCTGAATCGGGTGATGTAATATTTATGGCTCCTTTAATATGTCCCAGGTTCTTATAAGCCATGCGCGCCTTATTGTTGAATTCTTCCACCGGCCTTGCATCCAATATCACCACATCGGGCTGTTTCAATAAATCCATACATCCTCTTGAGTCTATTATATTATAAGGGGCCGGATCTATAATCATTTGACTTAACATGGCTTTATCAAGTTTGTGATCAGCAACAAAAGCATCAAAGCCTTCAAACAAATTATAGATTTTCGTGAAACCTCTTGCCCTCAGAACATATATTACGTCCATGCTGTTTATGCCACGTTGATCGTATATCAGGACCGGACGACTATTGGAGATTTTATAGGAATCAAATTTACTTTCAAAATCAGCCTGTGGGATGTTGATGGCATTTTTCAGGTGACCGGTATTATTTTGTACTGAACTGTCGTTGCCTGCAAATTCCTGCGTGGTCCTGATATCAATGATTACAACGGCTGGTGTGTCTTTTATTAAATGAAAAGCCTCCGTGGACGCAATATTTTTATAGGCCAGATTCGTTACCATGTACTTATTCTT
>DATHNR010000009.1:0-12870 GCA_035485835.1 Puia sp. | reverse complement strand
CGTAGGGATCCTGCTGAATACTTGCCTGAATGGCTTTTGTATCCTGCACCATATCAGGTTGAATGCGAATACCAAATGAAAATGCCGTTTCGAGCGTGTCCATCAGGTGCAGATAGTGCGCCCAGGTTTCTGCCCAGTCCTCCCATGGATGGGAAGTTGCATAAGGACTTATGTAATGCTCACTCCAGTTTGAAGGGGCACCGTTTTTATAATAAGCTTCCAGTGCTTTAGAATAATCCAATTCTTCGTCGCCGAAAAGCAAACGGTACTTTTCCAAAGCATCACTGTTTTTTATGAGTAATTCCCAATAATAATGTCCTATTTCGTGACGGAAATGTCCCAACAAGGTTCTGTATTTTTCTCCCAGATCCAGCTTATGACGAACGCGCGCTGCTTCGTCGGCTTCTTCTATATTTAAAGTGATCACGCCGTTATCGTGACCGGTGATTACTTTCTCTTTTGGTGAAGAATCAGCTAAAAAATCAAAGGCTATTCCGGTTTCTTCATTATCAATTTTTTTACTCACAGGCAGGCGCAAACGAAGAAGTGAATAAACCAGGCGGTGTTTGGCAACTTCAATATTCTTCCATCTTTTGAGATTTTCTTCATTGGTAAGTGCCGGAATGACCCTGTTTAATTCACAGGCCTGACAATATTCCGAGATTTGTGCGGAAGGAACCAGCCAATTGCACGTGGCATATTCTGCATTCTTACAATAACGGTATAGTTCCTTTTTATTCTGAATATTTGAATACAGGTGATCATTTTCCGCTACCAGGGTTATAAGTGAAAGTGTATTTGAATTAAACCCCAGTGAATATCCGCAGTGCAGACAGATATTATTTTCAAAATAGATTAAGCTATGACAGTTGCTGCACGTATAAAGTTTCATAATGAATTTTGTCTCTTAACATCCACAGATACCGTTAATTCATGTGAGCCACTACTGAGAATAATACCTTCCATGGGTGCAATATCCGCATAATCCCTGCCCCAGCCTATTGTAATATGCTGATCCGAAACGATGCAATTGTTTGTCGGGTCAAAATCAGTCCACCCTAACTTCGGAATATAAATACTGAACCAGGCGTGAGAAGCATCTGAACCTATTAATTTCTCCACACCCTCAGGTGAAATTGTTTCAATATATCCGCTGACATAACGGGCAGGTAAACCAATCGAGCGAAGACATGCTATCGCCAGATGGGCAAAATCCTGACAAACCCCTTTACGTTCCAGCATCACGACAGACAATGGAGTTGCAATGGTTGTATGACCAGGCTTATATTCAAAATCGTTATAAATGCGATGCGTTAAATCATAGGTTGCTTCAAAAACCGATCTGCCGGGCAGGAAGGATTGCATTGCATATTGTAAAATCTCTTCATCACTGGAAGTCATCGGTGTAAAGAACAGGTATTGTTTAATGTCAATTACATCAGCATCCAGGTTTAATAATTCAGTTTTTACTTCCCCGAGTCCCGCAATCGGATAATCAGTCATACTGGAATGTCCTGATTCAATTCTTTCTACTTCTGAAGTGACCAGAACAGTTAATTCCCAATGTTCTTTTTCAATAGAAAAATAAATGACTTTATTGCCGAAAAAATCTTCGTATTCGTTGATCCGGTCGGGCTGGGGTTTAATATTGATGGTAGTATTTCTGCAAATCTGTTCTCTTGAATTACGCGGCATGAGCCTGGCGATATTATGGCATAAACTAACAGGCTCCAGATAAGTATATGCTGTCGTGTGTTCTATGGTATATTTCACGTTTTCTTCTCGTTCTGGTTTAACGGAAAATAATCGATTTCGGCGTCATCTCATGTTTAAAAAATGCTTTCGAAATGACGCCGGGAATGGCGGAAAGTAAATGATATAATTCAGACAGGAAAATTTCCAGGTTTTTGTATCCATCATCATCAGGAGCTGCCAATTCATTTTTATTCGCCCCTTTTAAATGAGAATCTGCTTCGAATATCAATCTTTCATATTCTGTAGTGGACTGCTGGCCTTTGTTTTTAGGAAGATTTTTAAGATAAGTTTTCAAACGGACTACCTGGTAACTTAATGACCTGGGATTATTGGGGTCAAAAAGCAGCAGATCGATAACCAGCAGGTTTTGCAATGGTCTTCTGTATTTATACCTGTAGTTCACCAGGCCTTCATTGCTCATTAATACACTTTGTTGCAAATTATATTCCACCTGGTCATTGAATTTTTTAACCATGGTGGTTTTGAGCATGGATATGACTAAAAGGCTTTGTTCGATTTTTCTTCCAAGATCCAACATTATCCAACCCTGTTCGCGTGAAATGCTCTCCCTGTTAAGACCGATGAATGCCACCGTAGAGGTAATCAGATTATCCAGGGTATGTATCATTTGCAGGTGACCATGATGAGTTAATGGAATTCCATTTTGCAAATCTTCTTCCATTCTTCGGATTACTCTCCAGGTATCGGTCGACCAATGGTCGCGCACTTCGTGAATCGCCTTGTGAAATTGTAAAAAATTATACATGATACCACCGGATCTTTTTTCATTGAAAAGTATATCCTTCAATTCTTTCCATGGATCTGTAAATAATTCTTCTGCCTTTTCACCAACAAATCCGGGCAATGTAAAACTGTATCGTGTAAACGCTTCGAGCAAATTTCTTTCTGTCTGCCTGTTATTCTCGGTGATCAATTTATTTCCTTCAGCTAAAAACTGCATGACCGTTCTCAGGAAACGCGCATTCCCCAAAACGCGTTCCGTATATCTGCCCACCCAGAAGAGATTTTCAGCTGCATGGCTCGGCAGCATATCGTTATATGTTTCGGCTGCTCCATCCGGGCTTTCTTTCAATACATTTACCACCCGACCAGGTTCCGGCGAAATGATCCATGCGTCTTTACTAAAGCCGCCCGTTTGGCTCGAAATATTAAAATTACCCGCATTGGCAGATGATCTGACCAATCCGCCAGCCATCGCCACATATTCATCCTGGTTGCTGACTAAAAAACTTCTGAACAGGACTTTCTGCGGTAAAATCTTCCCTTCAATCAAAGAAGGACTCAGCGAGATTTCCACTTTTTCCTGGCCCACATAGATGGAGGGATTAGCTTTGATCTGCTCCTTACATGCTGATATCTGACTTGGTGATAATGATGCACCGTCAATAGAAGAACTTCCGGTAGGATTCCGGTATATTTTTTTTATTACCAGTGATTGAATATTTTCCAGCACATATTGCAGTTCCCCTGGCTGACCGCACCACCAGGAAGCAATCGTTGGTAAAATAAGATCCTCCGATAAAAAATATCTTGAGACCTGCTGAAGAAAAGGCATAATACCCGGGTTTTCAAGAATACTGCTGCCCAGAGGATTGGCAATACTTACATTTCCACTTCGCACACATTGTAAAAGGCCCGGAATACCGAGTTGTGAATCGGATTTCAATTCCAGCGGATCACAATATATATCATCAACGCGGCGTAAAATGACATCTACACGTTCCAGTCCTCCCATGGTTTTCAGCCAGACAAAATTATCTTTTACGATCAGATCGTTCCCCTGAACCAGGGTGAATCCGAGATAGGATGAAAGATAGGAATGCTCGAAATAGGTTTCATTCTTTGAGCCGGGTGTAAGAATTACAATACGTGGATTCAGATTTTTTTTTGGTGCAATTTCATTCAGCCCATTCCTTAATGCATTGAAATAAGGTGAAAGATGCCGCACTTTGAGGCCATTGAATAACTCCGGAATTACCCTGGTCATTGTTGTCCTGTTTTCCAAAGCATATCCGGATCCCGACGGGGCCTGTGTCCGGTCATTTACAACCCAGAGTCTTCCTTCAGTACTCTTGGCAATATCAGCAGCATATAAAATCAGTCTGTGTTTGCCCGGTTGTTTTATTCCATTGCATGGCCGGAGAAATCCGGCATGATTGTAAATAAGTTCCAGAGGTAAAATGCCTTTTTTAATAAGGTTTTTTTCTCCGTATATATCTTCCAGTATCAGGTTTAATAGTTGTGCCCTTTGTTTAAGTCCTGATTCAATGGAATTCCATTCTTCTCCGCTTATCAAAAAAGGGATATTATCCAGCTTCCATGGCCGGTTCATTCCATTCGGGTCTCCATAAATATTGTAGGTAACACCATTTTCTTTGAGTAAACGCATGGTATCATTATTGCGATTACTCATTTCTTCATCGCCTACCTGGGCATAGGAATGAAAAAAGGTTTCCCAGTGTGGCCTTATATTCCCATCCTTTCCAACTAATTCGCCATATGAATGGTGAAAATTGAAATAATCCCTGAAGATGGGGTTTGACAGTAGATTCAGATCCATTGTATCAGATGAGGTATAGCAGTCAGCGAACATCCGTTTAAAAATAGGTAAAATAGGGGTTATATTTAAGATCTGTTTTCAACATCGGCGTGCATAAATTCCTGACGGTTTTCATCAGGTTGTTTTTCGGAACCTAAAAAAAAATTTCATTACTTTAATAATTCATATCATTCGCATGCATTTACCAAGAACAAGGACATCTATTCTGACGATACTGGTAAGCTTAGTATCATCCATTTCTTTATTGGCACAAAACAGCAGTAGTCTTCCGCGCAGCACACCGGAAGCAGAAGGTGTTTCATCAGCCGGCATCCTCCGGTTTATTGAAGCTGAAGAGAAAAGTAAAAATGAGTTGCATAGTTTCATGATCCTCCGGCATGGTAAAGTAATCGCAGAAGGATGGTGGGATCCTTATAAATCTTCGCTTCGCCATACGTTGTATTCGGCGAGTAAAACCTTTACATCCACCGCCATTGGATTTGCGGTTACTGAAAACCGTCTTAAGCTGACAGATAAAGTTATTTCATTTTTCCCCGGCGACCTGCCAGATTCCATTTCACAGAATCTTGCTGCACTTACGGTCAGGGATGTACTAATCATGTCTGACGGGCAATTTCCCGAACCCTCCTCCATTGCAGCGACATCAAAAAATTGGGTTAAAGCTTTTCTCGCCACGCCGATTGTAAATAAGCCGGGCTCTGTTTTTCTTTACAACAGCATGGGAACATTTATGCTTTCTGCCATCATACAGAAGGTAACGGGACAAAAAGTAGTTGATTACTTAAAGCCCAGGCTATTTGATCCGCTCGGAATTTCCGGAATGGACTGGGAAGAAAATATGATGAGTGTGAATACTGGCGGTTGGGGATTGCGTGTAAAAACAGAAGACATGGCTAAACTCGGCCAATTGTATTTACAGAAAGGAGTTTGGAATGGTAAGCAAATTATCCCCGCCGCATGGATTGAAGATGCTACCACAGAAAAGATCATTCAGCACCCGGATCTCGCTCAGGCTAAAAAAGATTCAAGTGACTGGGAACAGGGTTATTGTTACCAGATCTGGCGTTGCAGACATCATGCTTTCCGGGCTGATGGTGCATTCGGACAGTATATAATCGTAATGCCTGACCAGGATGTTGTTATTGCTATTCAGGCTGAAACTCCCAATATGCAAAACGAAATAAATCTCGTTTGGGACAATATATTGCCTGCAATTAAAAAGAATAAAATACCTGAAGATCAAAATGCATTGTACGCATTAAAAGCAAAATCATCGGGTTTGTCCATTAAACCCAATTCCGGAAGTTTTTCTTCTTTTACGGCCAATAAGAATCTGAATAAATATTTTATTCTGGAACCGAATGATAATCATTTTCAATCGGTTTCAATCCATATAAAAGACAGTATTTGTCAGTTTGTAATAAATACAAATGCAGACACCTATAATTTGTATTATGGAGCGGGATTCTGGGATGCAAGACAAACGAATAAACCCGGGCCTTCTCTTGTATCTGCTGCCCAGGAGAACTGGGCCTTACTTTCACCGTATAAAGTGGCATCCAGTTTTTATTGGAAAGATGATCAGACCCTGGTATTGACAATGCGTTATATAGAAAGTCCGCATTCAGAAATAACAACCTGTCATTTTGATGGAAGCAAAATAACGGTAGATATCGAAAGAAGTTTCGACTACGGATCGAAAAAATCAGAAATGACCGGAGTACAGAAATAATTCTTTCTGTATTAGGGCCTGTAGTCGTATATCATATAACCCCAGGCTTCTATTTTCCAGGGTTTATCGGTTAATGATTCTTTTTTGCCGACAAAAACATTGTAAGGATTTCCCAAAAGTGTTTTATCTTTTATTGAAATGTTTTGTTCCTTATCAGAAAGATTCAGGATAACCAATACTTTATGGGTTCCCTTTTCACGAACAAAAGCATATATCGCTTTTTCATTGCCTGCATTTATCTTGCGAAATGATGCGTTGGTCGAAAGCGCCGGATTTGCTTTTCGAAGGTCTAAAAGTGTTTTATAAAATTTAGCCCTCCCGAATTTTCCAAATACGATCGGATCTTTTTCGAAAAACTGCAGAGGCCGCAGGACCGGTTCTTCCTGCCCGCTGTATATAAGTGGTACACCACTTACCATGGTCTGCGTAAATACAGCAAATGGTGCATGGCTTCTGCCGGGGAAACTTCCATAGTCTGCCTTATTCCAGCTGTTCTCATCATGATTACTGGTGAAATACATTTGAATTGTATTAGCGGGATAAGTCGATACATTTATTTTTAATACACTATCCAGCGCGATTGCGGGTCTGTCGCCCTTCGCCACTTCTTCCATTTTATGAAACATGCTCCAGGGATAAACCGCATCAAATCCCGATTCGGGCAGGTAAGCACGGTCTCCTTCTGCCAGCATAAATACATTTTTTATATTCTTCAACTGAGGAATGCACATACGCCAGAAAGATCCCGGGACATTCCAGGCCACATCGCAGCGGAATCCGTCGATATTTGAATTAATCAGCCAGAATTTCATTGCTGCAATCATGCTGTCTTCCATCACAGGATTATTATAATCCAGTTGCCTGGTATCGGACCAATCCTTTGCCATGGCTGCTTTCCCGCTACTGTCTTTCACAAAAAAATCCGGATGTTCAACAAGCCAGTGATTGTCGGCGCCTGTATGATTCGGAACCCAGTCGATAATGACTTTCATTCCTTTCGCATGGATTTCATTTACTAAATCAATCCAATCCTTCATGGTTCCAAACTCAGGGTTTACAGAAGTATAATCAGACACTGCATAATAACTTCCCAGGCTTCCTTTCCGGTCAACCTTACTGATCGGATTCAGAGGCATAAACCAAAGCGTTTGCACGCCCATCGCTTTTAACCTGTCGAGGTGTTTTGCAAATGCCTTCAGCGTTCCCTCAGGTGTATATTGCCGGATATTTACTTCATAGATATTTCCCCGGATTATCCAGGCAGGATGGCCATCGACTGATATGTCTTTTTGAGTTGCAGGTTTTGAAGATTGGGAAAACCCTAAAGAAATAATAGAAAAATGCAGGAGTAGAAAACCAGTGAATTTTTTCATGAAGGAAATTATTTATCCGGTTATATTTACTGTTTTACTCTCTCAAAAATAAAGACTCCTTTCTTATTTGCAACAACAATATCAGGCAAGCCATCCTGGTTGATATCTTTTACGACTGCCTGTAATCCAACTCCTGAATTATCATCAATGAAATGTGGAATCCATTCCGGTGGTTTACCTGGCCTGTATTCGAACCAGTATAATACCGAAGGTTCTAAAGCACCAGGATCCTTTCCATTATGAGCGAAATATCTTTTTCCAGTAACCAGGTCGGGATATCCATCGCCATTGATATCTGCCAATGCGAGTCCATGTGATTCAGAAAATGCCCTGTTGATTTCATGCCTTTTAAAAATGATTGTCCCCTTCTCATCCTTCACTTGTTCATACCACCATATTCCATAATTATGCGCCGATGCGCTGATCACATCTGAATCCCCATCCCCGTCCAGATCCAGTGAATACATTTGGGAACAGTCATCTCCCAAATCCGCAGGATGAAATATCCAATCTGATTTGGTAACATCCTTCGGTGATTCCCACCATCCCTTTGTAATGATAACATCCGGATGTCCATCCTGATTGATATCCCCCCAGCCCAGGCCATGGGTGTAAACATTGGTCGCCAGGTCGGCATTATTGCTGATGATATATTTTTTCCAAATGGTATCGCCCTTCACGGAAGGTGATTTAAACCAAATGATTTTTTTATCTACAGGATCATTACATAAAATATCCGGCCTGCCGTCACCGTCTATATCAACAAATGCGGGGGATTCGTTGCCGATATGATTATAAATAGTATGCATTACCCAATAACCCGGCTTATTTTTTGGGTTTTCATACCATACAATTTCTTTACCGGGAAAACCAACCCGAATAAGATCTATCCAGCCATCCTGGTTTACGTCCATACTAAAATCCAAAAATGAATTACTGAAAGCCGTATCCGGAGAAAAACTAATTCCCCTGACTATTTCATGTTTTTTCCAATCCGGCGCTTCAAACCAGAAAGATCCTGCCATAATATCCATCAAACCATCGTGATTCACATCACCTGTTGCAACGCCTTCTGAAATAAAATCACTGGTTAATATGATCTTTTTGAAAATAACCGAATCAGGCTTCGCTCTTTGTTGTGCATTGGTTTGGGAATAAACACAAATCATAGATATCAACATCCAAATACAGAAGAAATTTATACGGTGGTTCTTTAGCAGAATCATATAATTATAATGAACAGGCACTAAAGATAAATCATCTGCATAAGAGATACCTGATTTAAACATTCAAAGGATTCTTCAAAATTAAATGGAAAAAAGCCGGTAATACTTACATTTAGTGTTCAAAATGATTGTAATGAAAAAATTAAGAACGGGATTCTGCATGATAACTATTTTCACCCTTATGTTAACGTCTTATAACAGCACTGCACAAAAAATCCTTCGCGTTGGGGTTGCAGGTCTTGCCCACGATCATGTACATGGAATTCTTAACCAGTATAAAAAAGGAGAGGTTATCATAACAGGTATTGCTGAAGCAGATGAACAACTCGTGATGAGATATAAAAAAGATTATCAATTGCCGGATTCAATTTTCTTCAGGAATCTTGAATCCCTTCTGGCTCATACAAAACCTGATGTGGTTTTAGCATATACTCCCATTTCTGATCATATCGGCGTGGTTGAAATTTGTGCCCCGAAAGGAATCTCTGTAATGGTTGAAAAACCGCTGGCCACCACGGTAAAAGATGCAGAACGAATGGCAGCGCTTGCAAAACAGTTTCACGTTCATGTTTTAACAAATTATGAAACTACCTGGTATAACAGCAATCAGCAGATTTATACTATGGTTAATACTCAGCATTCTATTGGTGAAGTGAGAAAAATGACTGTGCATGACGGTCATCAGGGTCCTGTTGAAATAAAATGCAGCCCGGATTTTCTGAATTGGCTTACAGATCCAATAAAAAATGGAGGAGGAGCACTGATGGACTTCGGTTGTTATGGTGCTAACCTGATGGTATGGCTGATGAATGGAAAAGAACCCATTGCAGTAACAGCGGTTACCCATCACCTCAAACCTGCTATTTATCCAAAAGTCGAAGATGATGCGACGATATTGTTGGAATACCCGGATGCAACCGGTATCATCGAAGCTTCCTGGGACTGGCCATTCGGCATCAAGGACTTCGAAGTTTTCGGCACAAAAGGGTACCTCCATGCACTCAATGGAAATACACTTCAGCAAAGAGATAAAGATATATATGAGAATATTCCACTAAAAACAGCGGATTACACAAATAATATTCAGTATTTATCAGATGTACTCAGCGGCAAACTGGATCCGGGTCATGATTTATCTTCCCTGGAAAATAACCTGATTGTCGTTCGTATATTAAATGCCGCACTTGAATCAGCAAAAGAAGGAAAACGTGTCAAATTATAATAGCAGGGGTGATATTATCTGGTAAGAATTGCTGTGAGAGACTGTGCATACCATCTTGCCAGATAGTCGTTGGGATGAAGTGGATTTGAAATGCAATCTTTGGCATTCTTTCGGAGATAGATCATATCACTTAAAGTAGTCATATCGAGGTTAACGATACCAGGAGATTCCAGTTGCTGTAAAACTTTATTATATCCCTTCATATTGGCAGTATAAAAGGATTTAAATTTATCTGTATCGAGTATATAGGATGGATCAAAATCCATATTTGATATTAGAAGGAATTCTGTTTTTGGATTTTCAGTTTTCACCTTATTAATAATGGTTTGAATATAGCCTTTGTATTCCTCAGGAGTATACCTCCAGAAATCGTTCATTCCGAAGTCAATGATAACAAGATCGGGATGAATGGGGTTTATATATTTTTCAGCATATGTAGCGCCCCAGCTTACTAACGCCCCGGGTAATCCGGCATTTACCAATTCAATCTTATGATGGTTAAAATTTTTTCTCAACTGTCGGACAAATAAATCCAGATATGTTGGCATATATGGGCTCAAATTCACATAGCTGCTAACATCCTGTCCCCTGGTAATGCTCATACCATATCCGATTATCTTAACAGGTAATTTAGCTTTGAGTTTCGTCATGAGTAAGGGTAACCGGTCACCCTTAAAAATAGGTATTGGACCTGTCCATTTATCGTGATGCGTATAGGTTACCACAATCCATTGTGATTGCAAATTATACCAGGCAAGATCCTGGTGAAGATTAAAAGAGGAATCCGTACGGAATGTCATTTTTGAATGAGCGGACCTTATGATAGAATTACCCTGAACGAAATAATCCTTTCCAATATGGAACTGGCTTTTAAGATCATAACTCTTTACTGAAATGATATGATCGGGTTTAAAAAGCAGTTTCCCTGTTGCCGGCATGGCGGAGCTTGAATACATTAATACGGTTTCATTATAAATGGTATCCGAATTCCAGAAATATTTCATGTATTCATCCAGATTACATTCAGGCAAATGTTTTTCCGGAGGTTCACCAATATTCAATTGCAATTTTAAACTATCTGCAAATAAACTACCGGTATTCAATGAATCCGCGGCAATGCCGATCCTTGCATACTTAGTAAAGGGAGGAGCCTCCGTATAGATACCTGATTCAACAAAAGATTGAGATGAAATGGGAATAGTCTTATATGCAAGTAATTCGCGGTTTGATCTGTCATAGAATTTTATATATGTGTGCCCCTTCAAGCCCGAATCGTTGACTTTAATGTTCACAAAATATTGAAGTATGGTATACGGTAATACCCCGATGCTGTCTATTATAAGTTCACTGATTGTTTTCCAATGATAAACCTCATTTTCGGGATACCGGTTATTTATTATTTCGACTTTATTACCGGTAATACGAAGTGGCAACCACAAATACTTAGAATCAGGCAGGTCTGTTTTGTTCCATTTATCTGCAAGAAAAATATATGAATCAGTTTCTCCGTTCACAGGGAAAACATAACTGCTTTGTGCTTCAAATGTCGTTTCAGCACCCGGACCAATACATGGATTCCCCTTATTCTCCCATTTACCCATCATACTATCTGAAACGGAATATAAAGCAGCGTTCGGGCTCCACCCACTACACAGTGAGGTTATCAGATAATATTTCCCTTCGTGTTTAATTATTGCAGGCGCTTCTCTTCGCTGATCAATTAAAATGCGTGTATAATTATTTTTGAGAGAAAGGTAATCGTCTGATAACCGGCAGACATGCATGGTATTATTATTTTCCGAAGCATATATCAGATATGCTTTGCCATCATCATCTTTGAAAATGGTCATATCTCTCGACTCCTGACCATTGGGTTGAAAACTTCCCAGGTACTTATAAGGACCTTCCGGTTTTTCGCTGACCGCAATACCAGTACGTGCATAACTATAATCTTCTTTATCAATGTGCATCCACATCACAAACTTCTTTGTCTGCTCATTGTAAATGACTTTAGGCCTTTCGATTACCCTGCCTGTATCCAGGTCGCTCAAACTATCTCCTGTAACGGGTGTCAATGCAACTCCTTCAAATTTCCATGTAAGCAAATCTTTGGATGAATAACAGGAAATTCCACCCGCCGGCACGCGATAGTCCTCCCAGTTTTGGCCTGGAACCAATCGGGTACTGCCTTTCTTGATCTCACCAAACATATAATATACGTCTCCAAAATGCAGTATTCCGGCTCCGTGTGCATTGATAAAATTACCATCTTCGTCATTCCATGGTTCGCCCAATAAATTTTTAAGTTTAATGTCCTGACTATTTGCTGGTTTATACAGGAAACAAAAAGAAATTATAACAACAATGAACCTTTGCATACATTTTTTTTCAAAAGCTGGCGCCTATTCCTTTAGCGGGTGGCTTTCCTGAATTAAAATCCAAGCCGCCGTTATTTATTCCATATTGGTTAGATAAATTAATTCCATTATTCCTGAGTGGAGATTTTGATGATATCTTAAAGCATTTATATGATTCAAACCCTTCGGCTGATATAAAATTAGTCATCCCACGTTCTTTAAATTTCGGATTCACATTACGTTCTGTTGATTTCACGGAAATCAGTTCTTTACTGGTTCGCCCCGACAAACTCCACCAGTCATTTCCAATAAATGTATCATTGTCAATATAACCTTTCACAAGACTATCCTTTCCTACAAAAATATTATTATAAAAAGCGAAACCCTTTCTTTTGCTTAATTCAGAAAAACTGATTGCGGCGACTTTCGAATTATAAATTGAATTATTATAAACAAGGCTATTGTAAAACTGATTCGGGTCGCGCGAACTGTTCCAGATATATAAACCAGCTCCTGCATCAGACACGGAGCCATCATTAATACTGATATTAAACCTGAAAATATTGTCATGCCATGGACTTGCATATAAATATTGGAAGATGCAATAACCCGCACCCTGGTTTT
>DATHNR010000008.1:0-3871 GCA_035485835.1 Puia sp. | reverse complement strand
TCTCCTGAACCAATGGACAATTACGACTGGGAGATCCCTGATCCGGTAGGCTACCGAAGACTGATACCTGCAGAGACTTTTTATATTGATCCAAAAACAGGTAAAATTCTTTCCAGGAAAAAACCTGATGCAGTGAACTTTCGGGATGCTAAAAACAGAATCAAACCCATTTCGCCATTTCTGGAAGCATGGGCCAGTTTTAATAAGAATGGCCCTTTAGTTCCTTTAACCCAAAAACATTTAAATGAATTGGGATTAAGCGCATCCGCCATCAAATGGCGCGTGCAGTTGGGTAATAATAAAGCCTTTCGAAGAACAAAAGACCCTGCTGACAAAATTTTAGCGGACACTGGATTTTACAGTGACTTTACAAGAAAACCACTTCTTGGCAGATGTGATAATTTTTTGAAAGGAAAGAAAATTCCATTTGGATTCGGACAGTATATTAAGCCCACTCCAAAGTTTCCTGAAATCCGCTTCAGATTTACACCCGCCGGAGGATATGTATATGGTCCGGCCCCAACAAAGGATCAGGAAAAAAATTCCAGGTTCCGTGCAGTACTTAAAGATGTGGTGTATGATACTCATCTTGGTCATTGGAAAGGATACCAGGATTTGGATTCCGATCCGACTACAACGGCCCCGGCCAGCATATTCGCAAACTCCGGATCGGATCCTGTAAAAAGTCTGGGCTACCTGGACGACGAATGTGATGGAATATTGGAATTGGAACTGCAATTTAAAACCAGGACTCTAAAGGCCTTCGCCAGGATTGTTGCGGGACCCCCGACTTTCGCACCCGATGGTGCACCAGTAAGAACAGTCGGCGATGAATTGGAGCAGGCATTGCTTGGAACATTGTTGAATGAGAAAGTAAACAGAGCTGATATAGAGAATATTCTTCGTCGGGCCATGGAAACCGTTCGGTTAATGAATACAACTCTCATGAATCATTCTGTAGGAATGGCCTGGGCCGACAGCTCACAATTCGGTCGTGCTTCGCAGCCCATTATGGATCCTAACGTAGTTGACAATCTTGCAATCGTATCCCGCCACGAGCAGGTTTTACTTGCGCTGGAATCAGGATCGCTTGCCTGGTTTTCAAGACTGCTCCGGCACTATAATGAAGTGGGTAATCTAACGGATGAGGGCAGACGAAAAATGCCTGCCCTGATGAGGGGGGCAGATGGCAGCCACCTGGCACTGACGAGAAGAATGGTTCAGAAGATACAGGAAGCAGCGGATCTCTTTCAGCAGCACAAACATATTGTTCCCGGCAAAAAAACTAAACGTAGTCAATAAACTTCGGTATGAAAAAAACTTCTTCCATCGAGCCAAAAAATCTGACAGCTCAGTTGCATTACCGTGGGGAAGGCAATCCTCCCAGCAGTCATCCGTCAACAGCTGTTTCCAACTGCTATCCAGGCCTGGAAATGGATTTTCGAAATGTCTGGAAACATGTTTTTGAGGGGATTGAATTATTGGAATATTCCAACCTGGTGATCGGAGTGGATCCGGGAGCAGATGAAAAAATTAAAAGACTCATTTCTGCAGGAATCCAGTATGAACTTATTTTTGCAGATGGGATCCCGATGACAGCCCTTGTAACCGGTCCGTTCAGACATGCGCCAGAAATGATTCATGATACTATGGCTCTTGAATGGTCTAATGCGCTGGCTGAGGTTCTTCCGAAAGCCGGACAATTTGTATTGTGCAAATTTCAAAACAGCAATAATCTCAGAGAAATACTTTCAATAGAATTGAAAGTCCGCCATTTTTTCGATGTTGATCTGAATCGAAATGGAAAAGTGGTGAACCAGCGTGTTGTGATTGCCCGTGAAATGGCTGGACCCGGGGATCTCACACAGAGTCTTTGTTCACCATGGCAGAATGATTACAGGGAATGCGATTGTTTTTACTGGGCTGCCAGCAGACCGGATTTTGTAAATGTTGAACCCGGGAAAGACGGAAAGAGTAAGGGAAATAATTGGATGCAAAAAGACAGAACCGGAACTGGAGATAAAAAATATATCAGTGATGATGAGGATGGAGTTGGAGGAAACCCTGTTCTGGTCAGTTACCAGGATTTGTTTGCAGCATGGGAGGAAAATCTTCGTTTCATCATTGCAGGGAAAGATGAGCCTTTAAATAAGTCCGGCAAAACACTTAAAGCCGGTGAAAAGAAAAAACCTAAATGAATCTTAATGAAAGCTCTCCATCCTTCTTTCCATCTATTTGAATCCATGGGAGATCATGTGCTGATACCCGATGGCTCGCGTATTTATAAAATTGATAAAAGTATTCATCAAAAATTGGAAGAGTTGCTTGCGAAAGATGATCAAACCGGTATAGACCAATGGCTGATGGAAAATGATCTTCAGTCGCTTGGGAAAATAGATGATGAACCTGTAACAGATCCTCCGCTTACTTCGATTTCACTGGCAATTGCACAGAAATGTAATCTGGGTTGCAGCTATTGCTATGCGCAGGAAGGAGGATTTGGGGTCAAGGCAAAGAACATGCCGCTGGAAAAGGCTATATCGGCTGTTGATCTGTTGTTTGCCCAAAACTTTACAGCGCAAAAAATGAATATTGCTTTTCTTGGAGGCGAGCCCCTGGCAAACAGGGAGGCTTTGAGGGCGGTTACCAGGTATGCAAAGGAGCGGGCTGAAGCTGAATCGAAAAGAATTCATTTTTCGATTACGACGAATGGCACATTACTCACTGAAGACGATGCGAATTTTTTTGAGCATTATGGATTTTCAGTAACTGTAAGTCTGGATGGTGTGGGTGAAGTCCATGACAGGCTTCGTCCGTTCAAAGGAGGTAAGGGGAGTTATGAAAGGATTATTCGAAATGTTGAACCACTGCTGGTGCTTCAAAAAAATATGCAGGTTTCAGCAAGGGTCACCGTTACACCCGGAAACCTTCATCTTAAAGAAACACTGGATGAACTCATCCGTCTCGGATTTCACAGTGTCGGGTTTTCTCCAATGCTCAGTTCCCCGGGCGGTAATGATGAGATGGATTCGGTTTCTTTGGAGAAGATGCTGGAAAATATGATTGAATGTGGAAAGGAATTCGAAAAGAACCTGGTTGCTGGGAAAAGATATCCTTTTTCAAATATGTCGACTGCCCTGAAAGAAATTCACCGGGGCACGCATCGCCCATACCCCTGTGGTGCAGGGGCGGGATATCTGGGTGTTTCTGCCAGTGGTGAACTGGCAGCTTGCCATCGTTTCGTTGAAAACAAGCAAGGGTATTTTGGAAATCTGACTGAAGGAATTGACCGTAAAATCCAACAGTCATGGTTAACCGAAAGGCATGTGCACCGGCAGGAACCCTGCAAAAGTTGCTGGGCCCGTTACCTCTGCGGGGGTGGCTGCCACCACGAAGTGATTAACAGGGGAAGGCCGGCCTGCGATTATATCAGGGGCTGGTTGCATTATGTATTGCAGGCGTATACGCGAATTCTTGATCAGCGCCCGGATTTCTTTTATCCTGAACAATAGTGAGTGAATTATATTTTCATGAATGAAAAAAGTATTTGCATTCTGGGTGCAGGACCTGCAGGCATCGTGACTGCACTCAAACTAAAACAGATGGGATATAGTCCGTTGGTTTTGGATTTCAAAAAAGCAGGTGGTATCGATTTTGTGCAATCCCTCAGTCCTGGTGTTTTTACAATTCTCGAAACGGTCGGAATCGGGTTGAATGAGTTGCGTGAAGTTTGCAGCCCAATAATGTGGAGTTTTAAGTTTTGGAATGGAGAAATGATTGAAATGGAAAATCCGCCCGGTTTTCTCGCTGAGCGTAACCAATTTGATTCATGTCTTAAAAAAATCGCTATAGAGAAGGGTATCAGTTTGCT
>DATHNR010000007.1:0-5533 GCA_035485835.1 Puia sp. | reverse complement strand
AGCCCTTTGACTCGACTGCGGATATCAAGAGCCAGTTGAATACGACAAATTTTGGTGTAGAAGGAAGTGTGGGTATCGAATATTTACTTGGAACAAGTCATCGCGATAAAATATTTTTTGAAGCGGGTGGAAATTACGGTTTCCTCAATATTCAGAAAGGAAGTGCCAATGGTAAAAACAATACAGGCGCAGCAACATTAATGCTGGGATATGCATATAAACTGGGTAAATAAGGGATGATATCAGTTTTTCATCTCTGCATTTTTTGCAAGCGTCTTCGGATCTTTCAGAAATATCTGTTTGCATTCGTCTGAGCAGAAACCATAAACCTTACCGTTATAATGAACCGTGTCTTCAATGCCGGCAGTGAGAGGCATGCCGCAGGAAGGATCCTTTTTGTTATCCACCATGCTTGCTGTAAACTTTTTCTGTACGGAATCAGATTTATTAATTGCTACAGATGTCGTTTCTGCACCTGGTTTCTGATTACAGGAGAAAAAAATTCCAACCAGTGCTAACATGATTGACATATAAGGGTAAAATAGTTTTTTTGATATTATAGGGCGATCAGATTTCATCCGGGTTCTTTTTGTTACTACAAAAATACATTTTTTCCAACCGTCAATGCTCCAGAGTCAATCTTGACGCTTCCCACCCAATCATGGCAGATTTTCGGTCGATTCCCCAGTGGTATCCTCCCAGATTTCCAGAAGATGTAATTACCCGATGACATGGAATGAGGAATGCGACGGGATTGTTTCCAATAGCAGTACCGACTGCCCGGGAAGCGTTGGCATCACCGATTTCATTCGCGATGTTTAAATAAGATTTTAAAGAACCCAACGGGATATGAAGAAGTGCATTCCATACTTTAATCTGAAAAGCTGTTCCTTTCAAATGCAATTTAACCTGGTTAAGATCTGACCAGTCTTCTCTAAACAATTTAAGTGCCTGCTGCTGATGTAAATCTGTTTTCTGCTCAAGTGTGGACGAAGGAAAACGGTTAATTATTTCTTCTTCGGGTGACTTCAGGTTTTCCTGAATAAAAGAGATATGGCAAATTCCTTTTTCTGTTGACGCAATCAGTATATCTCCAAAAATTGTTTCTGCACGACTATAATTAATTTGCAAATTTTTTCCTCCATGCTGGTATTCACCGGGTGTCATACCTTCAATCTGGATAAATAAATCATGGAGACGACTGGTGCCTGATAATCCCGTTTCAAAGCTTACTGCGGCGAGTGTATTTTGCTCATGGAGAAGTTGTTTTGCATATTCAATACTGGTAAATTGAAGGAATTTTTTAGGGCTTACTCCCGCCCAATCCTTAAATAATCGTTGGAAATGGAAAGGACTCAGATAAACCTGACCTGCGATTTCATCCAGATCCGGCTGGTCCCTGAAATTTTCGCGGATATATCGTATAGCCTGTTCAATTCGTTGGAAATCTTGCATACCCAAAAGTAAACGGCACAGAAGGAAGAGACAACCCGAAAATTGCTATAATTCAGTATGTACGGGAAACGGTTTTAAAATCCTTTGAGATCCTGGCTGCCATAGCTCCGGTAGTATCAAAAAGCTGATGGGTCCTTATCCCTTTCATATTCACTTTGAAATTGCAGATATAATATGTTTTATCTTCAAAATAAATGACATTCAGAACGCTGAATTTTACACCTGAGGTATCTATCCTGGGTTGATGATTCAGATACAGATCCATGGCGGATTTCAGGCTTTCCTCAACATCTTCCCTTTTCATTTTTTTTGCACAGGAAGAAAACAGAATTCCTGTCATTATAACAATAAGAAATAAGCTTATTAATTTGATCATGCCGCAAAGTAAATAAAAGTGAAATTATTTTTTTAGAAATTGATTGTAATAATATGTTCATTTAACACATAAGATTTTGGATTCAAACCCTACAATTTGGATCGGATAATAATCTACAATTAAAAGTTAAAAAAAAATTAGGTCAGCATTTAAGAAATCCTAAATTTGGTTATAATTTCTCATCGTTAAACCAAAAGACGAATTGCTTATGCCAACTAAATTTAAACTCCTGGCGGGGCTGAACACCGCATTCCTTCTTTTCCTTAGCTTAAGTCTTTTCGCTCAAACATCAATTACAGGCCGTGTTTTAAGTAACACAGACAAGAAGCCAGTAGTTGGAGCAACTGTACAGGTAAAGGGAGGCAAGTCAGCCACTTTAACCGGATCGGATGGAACTTTTACTATCAATTCATCACAAAAAGTGAATGCATTGGTAATTACCATCGTAGGTTTTGAGTCGGTAACCGTACCAGTAAATGGTACCAATGTTGGAGATATCATGCTCTCCATATCAGCTACATCATTGAATGATGTGGTTGTAACCGGTTATACTGCTCAAAAGAAGAAAGATATTACGGGTGCAGTTGCAGTCGTGAACATTAAAGACATGAAAGAAGTACCCGGAACCAGTACAGAAGCCTTGCTTCAAGGTCAGGCTGCGGGTGTAACAGTTATCAATTCAGGTCAGCCTGGTGGTGGAAGTAATATCCATATCAGAGGTGTAACTTCTATTGGTAATGTGGATCCGCTTGTAATCGTTGACGGGGTGCAGAGCAGTATGCACGATCTGAATATGAGCGATATTGAAAGCATCCAGGTTCTGAAAGATGCTGGTGCTGTTGCTATTTATGGTATCCAGGGTTCAAATGGTGTTGTAATCATTACAACAAAAAGAGGACATGGTAAAGCAACCATAAGTTATGATGGTTTTTATGGAACACAACAACCATTGAAAAACGGATTCAACCTTTCAGGCAGTCAAACATATGCAGACGTACTTTGGCTTGAAGCATATAATGCAGGCGCCATACCTGGTAACACCTGGTTTGGGCAGGGTGGGGCAACGTATACTCCTCCGACACTTCCTGCTTATCTGACTCCAACGCCTTACAGCAATGCTACTGGAACTGCAAATCCTAATTATGTAGCACTTCAGGATCCTTCTACATACAATATACCTAACAACCAGATCACAAAGACCGCCTTGGTGGGCACGGACTGGTTCCATGAAATATTTAAACCTGCACCCTGGACACAGCATACGCTGTCTGCCAGTGCAGCAACTGACAGGTCATCTTATTATTTCTCTTTCTCCTATTTAGACCAGCAGGGAACTTTGATAGACACTTATTTGAAAAGGTATAGTTTACGTGCTAACACAGTATTCAACGTAAAAGACCACGTTAGACTGGGAGAAAATGCTTATATCTTCTTTAAAGAAAATCCACAGGTAACAAATCAGAATGAAGGAAATGCAATTTCATTGTCTTATCGCATTCCACCACTTATTCCTGTATATGATGTTGCAGGAAATTATGCAGGTACGCACTCTTTTACAATCAATAACTCAGGAAATCCGGTTGCTGACCAGCAACGTTCACAAAATAACCTGGGCAATGATGTTCAGATCACAGGTAATGCATTTGCGGATGTTGACTTTGCAAAGCATTTTGACATCAGGACAAGCATAGGCGGCACATTTGATAACGGCTATTACTATTATTTTGGCTATACTCCTTACGAAAATGCAGAAGGAAGTACAGCACAGAACACATTTGCAGAAGGCGCCAATTATAACACGACATTTGTCTGGACAAATACCCTGACCTATAATCAGAATTTTGGTGATCTTGGATTGAAAGCCCTGATTGGTACCGAATCCAAACAATTTTATGGAAGAGGTATTACAGGATCCAGTGGAAATTATTTTTCAACAAATCCTGATTATTGGACACTTTCAACAGGTGATCCTTCAATCCAGGCGGTTACCAGCGCTGCCAATTCTCCTTCCGGCCTTCCCTACCAGAGTACTTTGTACTCTCAGTTTGGAAGAGTTGACCTGGACTATCAGGACAAATACCTCCTTAGTGGTACAATTCGCCGGGACCAGTCTTCTCTTTTTGCTCCCGGTCAGCAAACAGCTGTTTTCCCTTCAGTATCTGCTGGATGGAGACTTTCCCAGGAAGATTTCCTGAAAAATACAACCTGGTTAAAAGACCTGAAATTAAGGGGTAGCTGGGGTAAATCCGGTAACCTTTCCAACACACCTACCACGAACCCATATACTTTATATAATCAGTCTGCCTTTAATTCATATTATGATATTAACGGTACATCTACTTCTTCTATGCTGGGTTTTTATAACAGCAACCTGGGTAACACCTATACTACCTGGGAAACAGATATACTTTCTGACGTAGGTATAGATGCAACTATTGACCATTTCACATTAACAGCTGACTGGTTCAATAAAAAGGTGAGCGGACTTTTATTTCAGGAAACACTTCCCAATACAGGAGGTGGTGCAGCAGCACCCTATGTGAATTTCGGTGATATTCAAAGCACAGGGGTTGACTTTTCACTGAACTACCATGATCAGGTCAACAAAGACTTTAATTTTGACCTGACTTTAACAGGAACACATTACGTAAGTAAAGTACTCAGTTTACCCAACGGTCTTGCTTATTATTCAGCAACTGCTGCCGGATCAAGCCGTATAGGGAATTTTACAAGAATGCAACCTGGTCAGGCAGTCGGCGCATTTTTCGGATATAAAGTGATCGGGTATTTCAAAGACGCAGCCGATGTTGCTGCATCTCCAACCCAATCAGGCGCAGCTCCGGGTGCGTTTAAATTTGCTGATATAAATGGAGACAAAACAATTGACGATAACGACAGAACCTATATCGGCAATCCGAATCCAAAATTCACATATGGATTTAATATCGCTGCAACGTGGAAGGCGCTTGATTTTTCTGCCTTCTTCTATGGCTCGTATGGCAACGATGTATTTAACTATGTGAAATACTGGATAGATTTTCCGCAGGTATTCCAGGGAGCTGTTAGTTCTGATCTGATCACCAATTCATGGTCTCCTACGAATCTGAACCCAAAATATCCACAGATCACAGCTACAAGTTCATTTAGTAATACTACCCAGGTTAACTCCTGGTACGTGGAAGATGGATCTTACCTGAGATTAAAAGCGCTGAATATTGGATATACAGTTGCGCCTGCGATCCTTCATAAAGCAGGGATAGACAGATTGAGAATTTATGTTTCCGGTGCAAATCTGTTTACCATCACGAAATACACAGGATTGGATCCAGAGTTACAAGGTTCAAACCTGAGTGACCAGACCAATATTGGTATTGATTTTGGGAACTATCCTGCTAACCAGAAAACTTATATCATAGGAGTAAATCTCACTTTCTAAGCAACCATTTATCTGATTAAACGAATTAATATTCAGAAGCTAAAACATTAATAAACTTCCGCTATATGAAAAGAATAAATTATAAAATACTAATTCCAGGCGGTTTGGCCCTGATGGCCTTGCTATTTGCTTGTGGAAAAAACTTCCTGAACAAGCCTCCCCTGGGGGTTTTAAGACCAACCCTTCTTGCAAACCAAGTCGGTGTGCAGGGGATTTTGATTGGTGCTTACTCCGACCTGACTGGAGAAGGTACTTCTCAAGGTGGT
>DATHNR010000006.1:0-6466 GCA_035485835.1 Puia sp. | reverse complement strand
CTTGCAGCCAAAACGAATCAACGGCATTTCCTGCCAAAGTTTGATCTGTGATTCTGAGGAATCAATTAGATGCCGGTGGATGAAGGAATTAATTTAGTAATGTTAAAACGTAACAGTTCCTCACCCCTAATCTTCAAAAATATGAATCAGCAAAATGAACCTCATGGAGTGATTGTTTATATATTGGCAATCATTTTATTGCTGGCTATTCTGGTAGTCTTCTCCTAAGGTCTTTTACTCATATGATGTAATCACTCCTGGTCGTCAATACCAGAGTTGATGGAATTCCAAATGATTAAAAGGAATAAAACCACTTGAATAAATATAATAATCAGTACAATTGTTCGTAAATCCATCACTATTGTAATTTATTAATTTCTGACCTGATTTTACGATCCATTGTTAGGCATACAATCAAAATAGCCAAATTAATCAATAACCCTGTAAAAATCAACTTCCACTCATATGGAGTCGGATAAGCCTTTTTAATGAGTGAGATCATTCCCGTAGCAACTGCAAAAAAAATAACGAACAAAACCCTTAGTATTTCAGTCTGATATTTAATTAACTCCTTGTATCTCTCGTTCATGATCTCAGGATAAAATCAAATTTATCCCAGACTCATCAAATTGATGGTAATAAATAAACCCTTTTTCGTAACGTTTTTTTCTTATGCAAAAAAGGAAAACCAAATTACTGATGGGCATAATTTAATTACACATAAACAAACTTCTCCTCATCCAAAACCGATTCCCCGTCAAACCTGTATGCTGCGAGATGACCTTTCTTTGCCACACTATAGTCAAGGCAGCAGATATTGCCTCTGTACAATGTTGGATTACCCCTGAGCCAGTAGTGGCCAAAGAAAACGGGAATATTGTCTGGTTTATAATAGTCGGTATTTTTTAATAAGGATAAATCGATAGGTTCATCTTCGAGGTCTTTCATGGGTTCAATACTCAACTGACTGTAGGTTGACATCGCCGGATCCTCCCACCACTTTATTCTCATTTCCTTTCTTTGCGTTCCGTCGTTGTCGGTAAAATAATGCCCCTTCGGCAATCTGATTTCCTTTCCTTTTAATATGGTTTCAATTGCATGATAGAATTCGGAGCCTTTGACTGACGATAATTCGATTAGTTCGTCGGTCAGTTTAGATTGGAATAAATGATGCCGGAGAAATCTGATACTCGAATTATCCCAGGCTGCGTGCACCGCGCGGAAGGAACTGGTTTCATAAAACAATGGCAATGTTTTAAACCATTCCAGGTAATCTTCGTATTCATCCTGCTTGTTCTGGAATTGTCTGAGCGTTTCAAAGTGCTGAATAACATTCGCAATAGAATGTTTCCTCAGATGGCCACCCGATTTGTTTTTTGCGTGAAAACAGAGCGCATTGTATTCGTGATTACCGAGTAAGGCTATGGCGTTACCATTTTCTACCATCGTTCTGACAATCCTAAGCGTTTTTTTGATCTTCGGTCCCCTGTCAATATAATCCCCTACAAAAAATGCTTTCCTGTCCGGATGCCAATAATTCCTTTCTTCATTTTCATAACCCAGCTTTTCCAGCAACTTTTCCAGCTTATCGGCATGGCCATGTATATCGCCTATGAAATCGAACATATTTTTTGGATATATAAAGAAGAACCAGATCGTTTGAGAACGCTTTATCGAAAGCGGATTTGTCGAAAATAAGCAAATTGAACAATAATTGGAAACCTCGTAAAGCTTGATGGGGAACTTAAGATTCCTGATATTTTTGAGGTCGCAAATTGTAGCCTCAAAAATATCCTTAGTTATGGCTTTTTTTTGTAAAAGTTATAGTGTCAAAAGCTTCTCTATTCTTTTTGGACGGAATATAATCCAGCAATTCCCTATATAGAGGAACTTTGATGGTATCTATTCTATTACTATAATAGTTTTGACAACGATGGTAAATGAAAGTATCTAAATGACTACTTCCTACGAAATAGAAATAATTACTTTTGCTTTGTTTATGAGAACTGTCAATTATTAGTTTTAGTATTATTTGATATGACGAGTCATCTTTCCTAATAGGCGTTTTCCCAAACACTAAAACTTGACCAGACCAGGAATTTTCCACCCATGCTTTTTCTATACTGATGCTAAATCCGGTGTCCAACATCCAAATAGATTTGTCTGCAGAAACTTCATATTGAAAAACTCCTTTGTTTCTTGATTCACTTATGGATCTACTGTAACCAGAGTATGGAGGGGACTTTTGGTTACACTCACTATTACATCCCAACATACATATTGATAAGAAAAAAATTGGCGGTATTTTATAATTCGATTTATACATGGAAAAAATTAGCCTTCTAATGTGTGGCCGTGTAAATCGCCAATGAAATCACGAATCGCTTTCTATCCCTTCCAAAGGCAGCTCCGGTAAAATATCTTTTATCTCTGCAACCGGCAGAGACTCCACATTCCTAAGCTGGCGTTGAATGGCTCTTGTCCTGGTTCCTACAACATCGTCGAGCTGACCGAGGCCTGCCTGTATATTTTTTTGTGCTTTTTCCAGCATGCCACCGAATTTATCAAATTCTGATTTTACGGAAGCCAGCACGCCCCAGACTTCCCCGCTGCGTTTTTGAATGGCCAGCGTTCTGAATCCCATCTGCAGACTATTCAATATGGCCAGCAGCGTAGTAGGTCCCGCTACACTGATTTTAAATTCATCCCTCAACTGATCTACCAATGCCGAGCGACGGATCACTTCGGCATAGATGCTTTCAAAGGGCAGAAACATAATCGCAAAATCTGTTGTGCCTGGCGGATCAATATATTTATCACGAATATCTTTTGCCATTTTCCGGATGGTCGTTTCCATATTCCTTGAAGCGGCTTCTATTTCATCGGGAATGACATTCTCATAAGCCACAATCAATTGCTCGTAGGCATCCTTCGGGAACTTGGCGTCGATGGGCAGATACACGAATTGATTCTCGTCTTCATTTCTTCCTGGTAATTTAATCGCAAATTCCACCGGCTCACTGCTTCCTTTTTTAGTACACACATTTGCATCGTACTGATTCGGAGCCAGTATCTGTTCCAGCAGCATGGCCAGCTGTACTTCTCCCACGCCTCCCCTGAGTTTTACATTGCTCAGCACTTTTTTTAATCCACCCACATCGGTAGCAAGGTTCTGCATTTCTCCCAATCCTTTCTGTACTTCCATCAGGTGTTTGCTGACGGTTTCAAAACTCTGACCCAGGCGTTCACTCAATGTTTTCTCCAGCTTTTCCTCCACGGCAGAACGAATATTTTCTAATTTGGTTTCTGTATTGCGGATCATCTCGTCCTGCTTCTTTTCCAGCTGACCAAATTTCTCTTTCTGTAATTCATTAAAAGAACCGACATTTTTATCGAAGCTCAATTGAAAACCTTCAAAAGAAGAAGCAAGGGTCAGGCCGAAGTCCTTCAGGTTTTTCGTAAGATCATCACGGTTCTTTTTGTTGTTCTCCTCCAGGGTTTTATTAATATCTCTCAATGCGTTCTGACTTTGTTCGGTAATATTTTTGAGGGTATTGTTTAATTCTTCGCGATTGTCTTTGGCGATCTGACCGTTCTCCTGGCGGTTGATCCTGAAATCGTCTTTCAGGTTCGACTCCAGTTTCCGGAGTTCCGATAATATTTCAGAGACCTGGTTTTTTAACTGTGGGATTTCTGTGCTGTTCTTACTACGAAAGGCAATGATCAGAATAATGGCCACTACCAGGAGTAAACAAACAATTATTAAGAGCGTTTCTGTCATAATATCTTATTATGAATACCGAAATGGGCAAACATAAAAATACGAGAACAAAATTGCCCGGGCCATTTAATTGTCAACTGATGTAGAAATTAAATCCGGTACTGATAAATAGATTATTGAAGCCGCAGTACATAACCATTATATGTACCTGCCCAGCCGGTGTTCATATCGAGCATATGCATACCGGAAAAATGATCGTTGGCTAGTTTACAACTCAGTGACCATGATGATCCGCCGTTGGTGGTTTTATATATTGCTGAATCCGCAAGGCAGTAACCATTGTTCACATCAAAAAAATAAGGTATGATGTAATCTTTTCCACCGGTCGGGAGACTAACAGTCCAGGTGATTCCTCCGTCCGTCGTCTTAGTCAATCCATTTGGTGAGGCTGAGTAACCATTCAATGAATCTAAAAACTGCATTCTTACGAATTCTGTATTATTAACAGGAAATACACCTGCCGAAATCTTCTGCCAGCTTATACCTCCGTCCGTGGTTTTATTAAAGGATTGGTATCCCATATAAAAACCCCTGAGGCTGTCGAGAAAATAGAAGCAATCAATATTATCATATTGAATATTTAACAGGTTCTTCCAGCTAATGCCGGCATCGGAAGTTTTGTAAATTCCAGTTTTTCGGTCAAAAAGAAATCCGGTATTTGCTGTTATAAATTGGAAGTCCCATCCGTTGGTCGACGGGAGCGATCTGAATGACCATGTGGCACCCCCATCCTGGGTCACACCAAGTTGTCTATCTCCCTGAGCAAATCCGTTCTGGTCGTCCACGAATTGGAAATTGTCAATGATCGTCGACGTTGGATTCGCAACCGGCGTCCAGGTAACACCGTTATCGGTGGAGGTTAGGATGGATGAGTAATTTGTGATAAATCCGGTTTTATTTTTAGTGAACCAGACATCTACAATACTACTGGTTACCGTTGTATCCGACTTGATCCAACTACCCAGAGAATCCGTCGGTGTAACCGGCGGCGCGGGCTTTGCAGGCGAATTGGTCTTGGAGCACGCGATACATAGCGAAACAAAAAAAGATACAAATAAAATTTTCTTCATAGCCCGTTTAATATTTTAAAAATCACTCTCAACAATCAACGGCACGTGATTACTGTATATTGTCCATGTATTATGTTTCCCAATTTCATTAGACGATCTTGTTCATAAGGGTTTACCCTTAAAGTATATTGCCTCACCTTATCAAAACAACCGTCCCTGAATGATTAATCAACGGTCCTTGTGGAAACTGATATTCTAACTGCCATACATATACGCCGGTGGGCTGATCGGTTCCCTGCATTCTCCCATCCCAACCTGATGAAGGATCCCTGCTTTCAAAAATTCGTTGCCCCCAGCGATTAAAAATAGCAAACCGAAACTGGGAAACCGGCGCATTATTCAGATTGATGGGCCTGAGCAAATCATTATGACCATCGCCATTCGGAGTAAAAGCATTCGGAATAAAAATTCCTTCCGTACATGGTTTTGGATTCACGTTGATCGTATCAGATCCGACACAAGTATTGTTGTCAGTAACGGTTAGTAAATAAACACCGGGCTGACTAACCATAATAGAAGAAGATGTTTCCCCGTTATTCCATGCGTATTTGTCAAAGCCGGGAATCGGACCGATCATGAAATTTGCATAAGGACATACTGCCGTGTCGGGAGGTAGAAAATCAGAAGGAGGATTAACTGTTTGATCCAAGTTTGCAGTATCCGTTGTGGCGCATTGGAATCGGTCCGTTACGGTCACCCAATATTTACCCAGCGACTGAACGCTGATGGACTCGCCTGTACTTCCCGTACTCCACAGATATTGTTTATAACCGGCGCCGGCATCGATCGTTCTTGGTTCACCTGAACAGAGAACCATATTCCTGTTAGGAAAAATAATGGGCGCATTGAGAGAAAGCACATGAAAACTATCATTGGCGACACAGCCATTCAATCCTTTTACGACAACGCTATACATTCCGGCGCCTGATACGACAATGGAATTCGAAGTGGAGCCCGTGCTCCACAGATAAGTATTTGAAATATTCCCTGCGTTTAATGAGATACTGGAAGATCCCGGACAAATACCCAAACTATCATTCATCTGTGTTACAGAAGCGTCCAGGCTCAGAGTCAGCGTAGTGATGATACTGTCACAACCCTGCATATTCCGCAGAGTATCATTGAATAAACCTGGCTGATTTACGATTCGTCCTGACGGAAGTGTATACTGCTGGCCCTGACATAATATGGCATTACTGTTTTTTGAAACGGGCGTAGTTACAGAAAGATTTAGAATCGTTACGACACTATCGCAACCCAGCGAGCTATAGAGGGTGTCGTAATAAGTGCCTGTCAGATTTACCTGTGTGCCCGACGGTAGTGTGTAGGATTGTCCCCCGCAAATATTTGCGTTTTTATAATTGGGGGTACTCGAATTAACAACCAGGTTTAGGGTGGTGATCAGGCTGTCGCCACATCCGGATACCGTTTTCAAAGTGTCGTTAAATATTCCTGATGTGTTCACTTTCTTTCCGGATGGCAGCGTATAAAACTGGCCAGGACAGACGCTTGCATAGAGCGATTTTTTCAAAACATTTCCCGTTGTGGTATCACTGTATAAGGTGAGTTGGGTAGCGATGGAATTGGTTACCACAACATAGTAATTACCCGGTAT
>DATHNR010000005.1:0-11396 GCA_035485835.1 Puia sp. | reverse complement strand
TCATAAAATAAACGAAATACGCTGTCACCGTCATTCTGATAGTTTTTTGCTGCGTTTATTCCTCCCTGCGCAGCAATGCTATGGGCACGGCGCGGAGAATCCTGAAAACAAAAAGCTTTTACCTGATATCCCATTTCTGCCAATGAAGCAGCAGCAGAAGCGCCCGCCAGCCCGGTTCCTACAACGATGATTTCGATTTTGCGTTTATTCGCCGGATTTACAAGTTTGACATGCCCTTTATATTCATTCCATTTTTGCTCCAGAGGACCGGGGGGAATTTTTGATTCGAGCATAGCTAATTGAGAATTTGTATAATTGATAAATTGGAATAATATTAACTGACCCATCCTATGTAAACAGAAACCGGCATCATTGCAAAAGCCAATGAAACAATTACTGAAAAGCAAAATCCAAATCCTTTTATCAGATTAATATATTTCCCGTTAGGAACTCCCAGCGTTCTGAATGCACTTTGAAATCCATGAAGAAGATGGTACATGAGGGACATGCAACCTAATACATATAAAACAACTATGACCGGGTTCTGAAAAACACGAATGATCTCTGCATATTGATTTGCAACTTCCTTACCATTTATATCTATAGTTGGCAATTCAGTAAACCTGGAAGGCACCCAAAAATGTGAAAGATGCATTACCAGGAAAAAAAGAAGGAGTGTACCAAGCAAACCCATACTCCGGCTATACCATTTACTTCCCTTATTTCCCATATTAACCGCATACCCTATGCGACGATGAGTACGATTCTGAATCTCTACTATTAGTCCTTGAATAATGTGCAATAGTAGTCCGGCAAATAATCCCACTTCCACAATTCTGATAATTATCGTAGTGGCCATAAAATGGGAAGCGAGATTAAACATCTGACCTCCATCGTTGGCCCAGATACACGCGTTGATGCCAACATGCACCACGAGAAACGAAATCAGGAAAATTCCTGTTAGAGACATGACAAATTTTTTGCCGATCGAAGAGGTAAAGAATTCAGACCATTTCATATATGCCTTGAAAATTGAAAATCAGTGGAATAAGGCAAAAGTAAGACAGGAAATGGGAAATCCCTATCTTAGCCCCTCAAAAATCTGTTTTGATGAAGCGCGAAGAAGATTTTGAGGCCAATCTTTCTGGTGAAGAAGGAACTACAGAGGAAACAAAAACGAGTTGGTTTAAACGGATTAAGAAAGGCATCCTCACGAGTACGGCGGAGAAAAAAGAAACGCCGGAGGGACTTTGGACCAAATGTCCGAGCTGCAATTATATTTGCACAGTAACTGAACTGAGAGAAAATATTTTTGTCTGTCCCAAGTGCGGCTTCCACCACAGAATCGGAAGTGACGAATATTTCGAGATCCTTTTCAATGATAATAAATACGATGTTCTTTTTGAGAACATCCGGTCAAAAGATTTTCTTCACTTTACCGATCTTAAATCTTATCAGAAGCGTCTCGAAGAAACGTGGAGTAAAACGGATATTACCGATTCCATCCGTATAGCTGCGGGACAGGTTCGCGAACATCATATGGTTGTTGGATGTATGGATTTTGAATTCATTGGCGGTTCACTTGGAAGTGTAATGGGTGAACGTATTGCTAGAGCGGTGGATTATTGTCTTCTGCATAAAGCACCCCTGTTGATCATTTGTAAATCCGGCGGCGCGCGAATGATGGAGAGTGCTTTTTCATTAATGCAACTGGCCAAAGTATCAGCCAAGCTTTCCCAACTTACTGACGCCAGGATTCCATATATCTCTTTATTAACGGATCCCTCTTTTGGAGGGATTTCTGCTTCTTTTGGGATGCTGGGCGATTTCAATATTGCAGAACCCGGTGCGCTGATTGGATTTGCAGGACCTCGTGTAATTCGGGAAACAATTAAAAAAGATCTTCCGGAAGGTTTTCAGCGCAGTGAATTTCTTCTCGAACACGGCTTCCTGGATTTTATCGTCAATCGCAAGGAATTAAAGCAAAAGATTGCAACCGTACTCAGTCTGTTAAAGAACTGATCTCATCCATTAATTTTCCGGCAACTATGACTGAAATCAGAAACCGATCTGCATACCATGAATATTTCATCGAAGAAAAATACGATGCCGGAATGGTCCTTTTAGGAACGGAAGTAAAATCCATCAGGGAAGGGAAAGTAAGTTTTGCAGACAGTTTCTGTGTGTTTTACAAATCCGAACTCTGGGTTCGCAACCTGCATATCGCCGAATATCGTTTTGGAACAACAAATAATCATATAGCTGTTCATGACCGGAAGTTGTTGCTTAACCGGAAAGAATTGAGAAAACTTGAAAATAAGTTAAAGGATAAGGGATATACGATCATTCCCCTGAGAATATTTTTAAGCGATAAAGGCCTGATTAAGATGGAAATCGGCCTTGGAAGAGGTAAAAAGCTATATGATAAACGGGAAACTATTAAAAACAGGGATACCGAACGGGAAATCAAGAGATACCTGAAATAATTATACGCTTGTTAAAAACTGTCATTTTTCAGCCGGGAACCCAAAATAAACCGGAGATGGTATAATGATTGCCGGTTTCCCACGTTAAATTGTGTTGATTACCTTTTAGAATAAGCCCATGAAAATCCTGATACTCTTTTTACTCATATTCTGCACATTTAGTGTTCAGGCTCAAAAAGTTACCGGTTATTGGTACGGTCAGGCTAATGTAGAAATGGCCGGGATCCAAAACAATTATCTCACAGAACTCATCATTTCACAAAAAGGTAACCGGGTTAAGGGTTTTTTCGGATACTATTTCAAAGATGTTTACCAGAGTTTCGTTGTAAAAGGTTCCTACGACCCAAAAACGCATAAGCTAATAATTAACGACATTCCTATCATTTATTTCAAAACAAATTCCACGATGAATAGCGTGGATTGCATTACCAGTTTTTATGGAACGTTACGGGTTTCAAAAGTAAAAACGGAACTGATTGGTTATTTCTACCGGGATAAAAAATATACTTATACCTGTCCCGATCTGCGGGTGAATTATACCCTTTATACAGAAGCCAGGGTGGAGGACAGCATTTTTAAAGATATGTCGAGTACACGCAGTTTCTGGAAACCCCAACCTCCCATTCCTGAACTCGTAAAAAGTAATGACGCTAAACAGGAATCAGAGTTGGGAGCCATTGCAGATGTCACCACATCAACAAAAAAAACTACCGAAGCAACCGGAGAAAAAATAAAACCTGCCGCGAAGAATATAGATTCTGCCGGAGTAAAACCAATCGTAACGGAAAAGAAATCAGGCAGTGCAGGAATCACCGTTTCAGAGAGTAAAGGAAGTCCTCCAATGGTTGCCCCGCAAACATTGGTCCAGACAGATATCATGAAAATCAATGAGGATTTCAAAAAAAGAAAACAAATCGTAAGCAAAGAGATCGAAGTGGCATCTGACAGTGTCCGGCTGAGTTTTTATGATAATGCAGAAGTGGATGGCGACAGCATTTCAGTTTTTTTTAATGGCAGGATGATCGTTACACATCAGGAATTGACAGAACGTGCATTTAATGTTTATGTTCAGCTCGATAGTTCTCTTGAAGTAAATGAAGTAAGCATGTTTGCAGAAAACCTTGGAAAATATCCGCCTAATACTGCGCTGATGGTAATCAGTGATGGAGACAAAAGATATGAGACCTTTCTTTCCAGCGATTTTAAAGGCAATGCAACAATACGCTTAAAACTTCGCAAAAATTCCGTTGCAGGGAATTAGATAAAATACATTCAATTCTTAATAAAATTCCAAAGGCTCACTACATTTGTTATCCGAAAAACGGGATGTAGCGCAGCCCGGTAGCGCACTACGTTCGGGACGTAGGGGTCGCAGGTTCGAATCCTGTCATCCCGACCTGCCCACCCAAGCTTTGGCGCAGGTGGGCTTTTTTATATTATTTTTTTCTTAACATTGTTCTGATCCAGATCAGATTATAGATTATTGGTTCAATTTTCGTTGTGAATGCTAAGTCTTCATGTTGTGGTCTCTAAATTGCATATAACAAGGAGAGGGAAATGGTAAAACCTTAAATTCTTATCTTGCACACCTGTTTATAATGCAACAAAACCCTGATGAAACATAATTTTCTTTTCCTGCTTTTAATATTGATCTTATTCTCAGATTGTTCTAAGTCCACTTCTGTTAACAAGGTAAACACTGAACCTGCACACAATCTTTCCAATCTTACAAATATTCAATACGGTTCCAATAAAGATACAAGTGGCAACATGGTTTCGCTCACGATGGATTTATATTTTCCATCTGGAGCAACTTCGACCGGGAATTATCCATTGGTGATGATGATCCATGGTGGTTCTTATCTGAACGGAGATAAAACGGATGTTTCAAGCTATTGTAATATTCTGGCTGATTCAGGTTTCGTAGTGGCTTCAATCAATTACAGAGTGGGATGGAGGTCGGGAAACGGAACCTGCGATGGTGATACAACAAGTCTGATCCAGGCAGGATACAGGGCTTTACAGGATGCGAATGCGGCCATGCGATTCCTGGTAACCAATGCCGGTTCATATGGAATTGATACCAGCTGGGTATTTGCAGGGGGGAGTAGTGCAGGCAGCAGTCTTGCTTTGAATACAGCCTATATACCCAATATAATTTCAATGCTCTTTATGCCGGGAGAATATTCTCTTCTCGGCCCGATTAATAATGCGGACAATAACCTTAGCAGTTCATTTAGAATTAAAGGCATTTGTAATATGTGGGGTGCATTACCTGACTCAAATCTTATAACGGTTTCGAGCGCAACACCCGTCATATCATTTCATGGCACGGATGACAACGTAATTCCTTATGATATCGGATATAATGAATCCTGTAGTAATTCAATCAGGTTATATGGGTCAGCATGCATTCAGAGAAGACTTGAATTTTATAATACTCCTGCCATCTCAAATTTTGTAATCGGTGGAGGTCATGGACCCGCCGTTTATACACCTGAGTTTTTAATGAGCAACACAGCATGTTTCTTTCATAGATTGATGAAGAAAATACCAATCACCAGCAAAATTTATACAACACTCGTGAGTAGTTGTGATTGATGCTTTATTTCCCTGAATACTTTTACTTTCAAACAATCCTGTAAGGAAGTCTCGTATTATTCTTCCATATATTAACCAGAGTTATATTCAAAATTCTTCTTAAATTCATTTGATTCCATCATGCTGAAATTTGATTCATGTTAAAACCTGGAAAATCAAAAAGAAATATATCCACGGAGCAAAATGTAACCGGGGCTATTCGTTATTTTCTGCCGGCATTTGTGCTGATTATCCTTTTGCTCATCTGGTTTTTAATTACTTATTTGAATCTATTCCCGGCATATGCATTACCGTCACCTGGATCAGTATGGAAGAGCTTCCAGGAAGAAATCAGAGCAGGGCGTTTAGTGAACGATATCATTGCATCTTTATGGCGGGTTGCGGTAGGTTTTGTTATTTCGGTTATACTGGGAATTCCTGCCGGCTTATGGCTGGGTCAGCATCTCCATGCGCGACAGGCATTTGTACCCATGTTGAATTTTTTTCGATTCCTCTCCCCGCTGGCATGGATACCATTTGCAATACTCTGGTTTCATATCGGAGACAAACCCGCGGTATTTCTGATTTTCATGGCCAGTTTTTTTCCACTCGCACTGGCAACCATGGCAGCAGTAGCTACCATTCCAAGTATCTATTTTCGCGTAGCACAGGATTATAATTACAAAGGCGTCGAATTGCTGACTAAAGTAACTTTCCCCGCTGTACTTCCGGAAATAATTACCGCCTTGCGCGTAAGCTACGGTATTGCCTGGGTAGTTATTGTTGCAGCCGAGATGGTGGGCTGCCAGGATGGTTTAGGTTATGGAATTTGGGAAGCACGTAATGGATTGAGACTCGATTCTGCGGTATGTTATATGATCATTATTGGTTTACTGGGAATGGGCATTGACCGGCTGCTGGCTCAATTGACTAAACTTCCGAATGTACGTTGGGGTTATGAAAGATAAACGATCTGCAAGCCGTCTTATACTGGAGAATGTTTCACATAATTATGGATCAGTATCTGTATTGCATGAGATGAATATTAAAGTTAATCCGGGAGAAGTGGTGGTATTGGTGGGTCCTTCCGGTTGTGGTAAAACAACTATTTTAAATATATTATCCGGTTATATTAAACCCACTTCTGGATCTGTAATCAGGGAAGGCATTATTAGAACGGTTTATCAACAGGACGGTCTTTTCCCATGGCTAACAGTTTCGGAAAATATTTCTTTAGGATTACGTTCTGTGAAAGATTCTTCCATTCACAAAAATGAAATGACTGAGCTCATTCAGCTCATCCATCTGGAAGGTTTTGAAAGCCATTTCCCGCATCAGTTATCCGGTGGAATGCGTCAGCGTGTAGAACTGGCAAGAGTTCTCGCGGGTGATTCCGACATATTACTGATGGATGAACCCTTTTCAGCACTTGATTATCAAACACGGATCCGAATGCGCCTGGAACTGGTCAGGCTTCTGGAGAAAAGACCAAGGACAGTTGTTTTTGTTACACACGATATTGAAGAAGCCGCACAATTGGCAGACCGCGTACTTGTCCTATCAAACCGGCCGGCAACAGTAAGCAGAGAATTAAAGATAGATGCACCTCGCCCAAGAGGACTTACAGATCATGCCGTTATTCAAGCGATGAAAGAAATTTTAACAGAACTGGGATTATAAAATTATAAAAGCTCCATGTGAATAAAGCTAATTTTACATAAGATCCCTTATGAAATTTACATTTACCCATATAGTATTTAGTGTTATCATTACGATTACCATACTCGGTTTATTGCGATACAGACCCTGGAATAATAACAACACTGTAAATTTTCGGGACGTTATTCACGAGGGATCCAACAAAAAAGCGATTCGTGAACTTACGGTTGGTTTTTTGCCGGTTACTTGTCACCTCACCTGCCCTGTTACTGATTATGCTTCAAAGACAACAGAGACGAGCACAAATTTTAATTCGCGGGTCTTCTCAGATTTTCCAACAGTAGTAAGTGCCCTGGAAGCAAAACAGATTCAGGCAACTTTTATGATTGTTCCACTGGCTATGAAACTACGTGAACAGGGTGTGCCCGTGAAGATTTGTTATCTTGGTCATCGCGATGGATCAGAAATTGTCGTTGGCAAAAATAGTTCGTACAGAAGCCTGCAGGATCTGAAAGGCAAAAAAGTTGCCATCCCAAGTCTTTATAGTAATCAGAATTTTGTCTTTCATAAACTGATGGAAGATTATGGAATGAAACCCGATGATATCAGTTTTATAGTATTACCACCACCAGACATGCCGACTTCTCTCGCATCAGGCGCAATTGATGCATATTTTGTCGGTGAACCTTTTTGTGCAAAAGCAGAGCTGGATGGAATTGGCCGTATCCTTTATTATGCCCGCGATATCTGGCCTAATTTTATTTCCTGTGCATTGGTAGTCCATGAGGATCTGATCAGGGATCATCCTGAAATAGTCCGTGACCTGGTACGTGGAATAGCGCAGTCAGGTGCCTGGGCAGAAACACATCGGGCTGAAGCTGCCAAACTGGCCTCACCTTATTTTCGCCAGGATGAAAAAGTTTTAAATTATGTTCTTACAGCAGATCCGCACAGGGTGAGCTATGTTCAATTAACCCCAACCGATGAGGACCTGCAGCAAATTCAGGATATGGGGTTGAAAATGGGTCTTCTGAAAAAGCGTATACCCATGCGCGATCTCATTGATCGTGATTTTGTACCTCAATCTATTACCCCTGCCCTGATTGATGCGGCAACTATTCCAGAGCCCAAATAAAAAATACATAAATTTACCTGAAGCAATTGTTTTCATTTTTGATGATAATCTCGGATTTTATACCTTTAAATCATAAATTATTTTACAAGAGAACCCATTCCTAAAAATTAAAATCAATAATATGGCAGATACAAATGAAGTAATCAGCAATCAGGGCAAGATAAAATCAAATCAGGCTTCCATTCTAAAAAACCAACAGGGAATAAAATCGAATCAGGGCGCAATTGTTGGTAATCAGCAGACTTTGAAAGGAAATCAGAAAGCAATACTCGCCAACCAGGCAGCAATTTTGAAAAATCAAAAAGCAATCCTGAAGAATCAAAAAACGCTTGACCTGATACTGAAGAATCAGGTGACGATACTCAAAATACTGAAAAAGTAATCCTCCGATTTTATCGGCTCATTTAATTCCCATTTTCAGGGACCGCACTTATAAAAACCCGCCTGTTAGCGGGTTTTTAATTTTATTCCCCCATCGCAATGTCAAAGTATTTGAAGAATGGCAGCGCGGCTTTATAAGATCTTAATATTTCAGGAATAAGCTGTTCAGATAATACCAGATCATCATCAAAACTTCTCTCAATATAAAGTTGTTTGAATTTCAAAAATTCAATATTTGGATTATCGGCCTCATATCCTTTTGGCGGCCTCGATAATTTATCTCCGGATATTTTTCCGAAGTATTTTAAAAAATCCTTTGTATTGATAATCTTTTTTAAGCCTGCACTATTGTAATCAATTTCCTGCCTTATCTTTTTTAAAGTTTCGGAAGATGGGTCCCAGACTCCCCCACCCATCATCGATTTGCCCGGCTGAATGTGAAAATATACCGGGCATTTTTGGTTTTCATGGCCCCTTTCAATAACGGAACTGAAATGAGATTTATAAGGTGTTTTATCTTTTGAAAAACGAATGTCCCGGTAAATTCTGTGCATATATTTCGCCGGCTCCTTCTCAGGTATTGACTCGATTTTCCTAATGCCTTCAACCAGACTGGTTGTAAAACCCAAATACTCAGCCCTCGCCTTTTCATATAAAGAACGATTTTTTTCAAACCAGGGCCTGTTATTATTTGACTTTAGCCTGTTTAGGAAAGTAAATGTTTCTTTGGAAATAATTGCCATGTAAGATTTATTTTCCTGGTTTCGTGTAAGAAGCTATTTCATGTAAAGTGCCGTGTCTGATAAATCCTTTTAATCTCTTTGTAACGGATGTAGCGAATCCCTCCATCAATGTCAGGTCTTCCAACCACAATTCCTTATTTGAAAGAATACTGTTTACAATATGTTCTATCCGCCCTTCTTCCCATATCCCATAAAAATGCATCGCAAGGTCATCATTGATCAGGTAGTATTGATTGTTCAGGGTCCCATAATATTTGTCCGACTCTTTTTTCACTGGCCGCATGAATAGTATATAAGCTGCAAAACCTATTGAAATTAATTCCGGAGGTTTTCTAAACAACTCATAGTATTTGCGTAATACAGGAAGAACCCGAGCTGCAACCTTTGAACTATACTGCATCGTAATACTCAGCCAATGATGCTGCAGATAAGGATTTCTGAACCTGTCCATTACTTTAGTCCCGAATTCTATGATTTCATTTTCAGGTATAGAATATGGGATCGCCTGACCGATTTCATCCGTCATCAGATTTTTGATATATGATTCAAAAAGCGGATCTTCCATTGCTTCTACAACTGTTTCAAATCCGGATAAATAACCCAGCCCGCAACTCAGGGTATGCGTTGCATTCAGCATTCTTAATTTCAATTCCTTATACTTTGTAATATCCGGGGTAATAACTACTCCTTCATCAGCGGTGAAAAATGAAAGGACGCCGCTTACATGGGAATCACCCTGGATGGCCCATAATCGATAAGGCTCACATACCGTCATCAGATCATCTGTATATCCCCATTGTTCCTCCCATTGTTTCTTTATTGAAGGTGATGGTTTTCCAGGTACGATACGATCTACAAGAGAACTGCAAAAACGATTATGCAAATTCAGCCAGTTCAAAAAAGACTGGCCAAGTTTATTGAATTCAGCCAGATCCATTAATATCGATTTTAATTTCCCCCCGTTATCTGTTAATAATTCTGTTGGAATGATTACCATTCCTGCCTCAGGAGATCCATTAAATATTTTGTAACGTTCAAATAAAAATGCAAGCAGCTTTGCCGGATATGAATCAGGTGGTTCCTGAAGTATAGATTCTTTAACCAGTTGAATTCCCACTTCTGTAGTATTGGAAATTATAATTTGCAAATGAATATTTGCGGCGGACTCCAGAAGTTCTTTCCATTGATGGTTTGCTGATATGACACGGCTGATGGCCGAACAAAGAATATGCTGATCAACCGGAACTCCTGCATCCATACCTCGTATGAAAATGGTATACAATCCGTCCTGTCTGTTGAATGCATCCGCATCTCCGGATTGCGTGGATTTTACCACCAGGATCCGCCCGTTAAATATTCCCCTGCGATTTGCTTTATCAATAAAATAATCAGGCAGGGCTCTTAAAAGCACACCTGTTCCGAATTGCACAATTTTTTCAGGCAGGTTGAAAATATCTTCTTCCGGTATGTTTGTACCTGACAATCCAATTTTCGCCAGGTTTTGTCTGGATAAATTCATAAAAATTGTTTAATCCAATTCAACAACTACTTTAATCGTATGACTGGAGGGATTCAGCCAATTCGGGAAACCTGCAGCAGCCTCATCGAATTTTACCCGGTCGGTAATAAATGATAGTGGATGAATCATTCCGTTCTTAATGCAATGAATCACCCGGTCAAAATCCTCGCGTGTCGCATTACGGCTGCTCATCAGTGTCGCTTCCCGTTTATGAAAATCAGGATGACTGAAAATCAGTTCTTCTTTCTGTAAGCCAATCAAAATATATCTTCCTCCATACGCAAGATAATTTAAACCCTGATTGATTGCTTTCCGGTTTCCACTCGCGTCGATTACTACAGTTGGCATATCTCCTTGTGTAATTTCCATTAATCGTTCTGTTATATTGGTTTCTCCAGCATGAATAATATGTGGAATACCCAACGTATTCTTGCAAAAATCCAACCGGTGCAAATTTGTATCTGTTACAATAAGCTCTGCTCCTGCAAGCCTTGCAAATTCTAAAGTACACAAACCAATCGGGCCGGCTCCCATAACTAAAACGAATTCACCCGGTCTGATCGCAGCTCTCCTGATCCCATGGGCGCCGATCGAAAGAGGTTCCACCATGGCCATTTCAGTAAGACTTAACCCATCTGCCCGAACAAGGAGGCGCGCTGGAATCGAATAATAATCAACCATACCGCCATCAATATGAACTCCGCATACCTGAAGCTTTACACAACAATTTGTTTTACCTGCCCTGCAGGCTATACATTCTCCGCAATTCAAATAGGGAAGAAAAGTTACGTTATCTCCTTTTCGGAAACCCGGTGCAGTATCAAATTCAACTAATTCGCCTGATAGTTCATGACCCAGAATGCGAGGATAATTGAAAAAAGGTTGTGTTCCTT
>DATHNR010000004.1:0-7644 GCA_035485835.1 Puia sp. | reverse complement strand
TTTTGGAAATGGCATTTATCTTTCATCTCGCCGGTATTATACTGACTATCACAGCTACTGGTTATTGGAGCTTATTTCTTTCTACTCTACTGATTGGGATCGCCAACGGCACTGTTGAAGCAGCCTGTAATCCATTGGTGGCTTCTCTCTTTCCGAATAATAAAACAACCAAGCTGAATCATTTTCATCTGTGGTTCCCTGGTGGAATTTTTATTGGAACACTGATTGTTTTTGGATTAAATAAACTGGGAGTCAGTTGGCAGATAGAAGTGGCAACAATGCTGATCCCGACAATTATTTACGGTTATTTATTCTTCAAACTGAAGTTTCCTGTTACTGAAAGGGTTGCAGCCGGAGTTTCCAACAAGCAAATGTATTTAGCTCTTTTATCAGGCTTGTTTTTATTCATGATCATCTGTATGTTCGGAACAGCCATCACGGAATTATTCACTGCGCAATGGATTGATGTGTTACTCAAAAATGTAACTGACAATGCAATATTGATTTTAACCCTTGATACGGGAGTGATGGTGGTTGGCAGAGCCTTCGCTGGTCCCATTGTTAAACGTATTTCACCGCAGGGCGTACTTTTAATGTCAGCAATTCTGGCTTCCATTGGAATATACATGCTTGGTCATTCTACAGGGAATATGATTTTTGCAGGGGCACTTGTTTTCGGCATGGGCGTTTGTTATTTCTGGCCCACGATGCTTGGTTTTGTTTCAGAAAACCTGCCGAGGACAGGAGCAGTAGGAATGAACCTCATGGGTGGAGTGGGTATGCTTTCTGTAGCGCTTTATACCATTATTATGGGTAAACATTATGATGCGTTGGTTGCTGCTAAATTGCCCGCTGGAGCTGACCTTACATTGTATAATAAAGCACCTGCAGGTTCAGATATGGCAAATGCATTATTTGAAGCAAATAAAGCCGCCGGACCGGCTATCCTTAATTTTACATTGATGATCCCGCTTGCTCTGATCATCGCGTTTATCGGATTGAATTTATATATGCGGGGACGCAAAAAACCGGAGATCCTGGCAACCGTTTCCGCTGGTCATTAAATTTATAATCGTCTTTATTCATTTCGTACATTCAAATTTTATTCGGCGCATGAATCCTCCCTCTTCCAGGCGAAAACTTATTAAAAATATGATTGCCGGTTCAGCGGTACTGGCAGCTGGAAGTCAGTTGCTTTCATCCTATGCACCAAAATCAAAATCAGAAGATCCATTGGAACTCAAGGGGAATATAAATCACTCCGTCTGCCGCTGGTGTTATGATTCCATTCCATTGGAAACATTCTGTCAGAATGTTAAAGAAATAGGATTGCCTGCGATCGATCTGGTTGCTCCGAAAGACTGGCCAATGCTTCAGAAATACGGACTCTACAGCTCGATGTGTTATGTGGCAGGAGATGTGAGTTTAACAGATGGATTCGCTGATACCAGGTTCCACGACAAACTAATCTCCCAATATAAAGAAGTGATCCCTCTAATGGTTGCTGCAGGTTATAAGGACGTCATCTGCTTCAGCGGAAGCCGCAGGGGTATGGACGATGAAACCGGTTTGAACAACTGTGTTAAGGGTCTTCAGCAAATATTGCCCCTGGCGGAAAAAAACGGGGTTACCATTCAAATGGAATTGCTGAACAGTAAAGTGAATCACAAAGATTATATGTGCGATCGCACCGCCTGGGGTGTGGCTTTATGTAAAAAACTGAATAGCCCGAATTTCAAATTATTATATGATATCTATCATATGCAGATAGATGAAGGAGATGTAATCCGCACCATTCAGGATAACAACCAATACCTTGGACATTACCACACAGGTGGTGTTCCTGGAAGACATGAAATAGATGAAAGCCAGGAATTGTATTATCCGGCTATCATGAAAGCCATTGTGGCGACAGGTTTCAAGGGATATGTTGCACAGGAATTTATCCCTGCGGAAAAAGATAAAATCGCTTCTTTGCATAAAGCAGTTATCATTTGTGATGTATAAAAATAAAAATCTAAACAGCTAATTATCATGGCAGACAATGTGTATGACGCAATTGTAATCGGGTCAGGAATCAGTGGAGGGTGGGCAGCAAAGGAACTCTGTGAAAAGGGCCTGAAAACGATCATGCTGGAAAGGGGAAGAGATATTGAACACGTAAAAGGTTATGTAAACGCGAATAAGGAAGCCTGGGATTATCCACATCGCGGCAGGCGAACGCAGGAAATGATCAAAGAATATCCTGTTTTAAAAAGAGATTATCCATTGAATGAAACTAATCTTGATTATTGGGCAAGTGATCAGGATAGTCCTTATACAGAAATTAAACCTTTCGACTGGTTCCGTGGATATCATGTAGGTGGGCGTTCGCTCATGTGGGGCCGGCAGAGTTATCGATGGAGTGATCATGATTTTGAAGCAAATTCCCGTGACGGCCATGGAGTTGACTGGCCGGTTCGTTATAAAGAAATTGAACCCTGGTATGACTATGCAGAAAAATTTGCGGGCATTAGTGGTAATAGAGACGGATTGGATATTTTACCCGACGGACACTTTATGCCACCCATGGATATGACCTGTGTGGAAAAGGATTTTTCGACCCGGATGAAGGATTTGTTCAAAGGTTCCCGCCATGTCATAATTGGCAGAACGGCCAATATAACCGAACCTCTTGAAGGTAGAACCAATTGTCAGTTCAGGAATAAATGCTGGCTGGGTTGCCCCTTTGGTGCATATTTCAGTACACAGTCTTCCACTCTGCCGGCGGCAATGAAAACAGGCAATCTTACGGTTCGCCCCTGGGCTATTGTTACAAAAATTCTTTACGATAAGGATAAAAAAAGAGCCACGGGTGTTGAAGTTCTGGACGCAGAAACCAATAAGACATATACTTATAATGCAAAGATCATATTCCTGAATGCGTCTACTTTAAACAGTGCCTGGGTCCTAATGAATTCAGGAACGGATATCTGGCCTGACGGACTTGGAAGCAGCAGTGGAGAGCTTGGTCATAATGTTATGGATCATCACCTGGGTGTGGGTGCGGGGGGTACGGTTGAAGGGTTTGAGGATAAATATTATTATGGAAGAAGAGCTAATGGAATCTATATTCCCCAGTTCAGGAATGTGGGTCAGGACAAACGGGATTACGTACGTGGTTTTGGATACCAGGGAGGCGGTGGACGCGAAGGATATATGCGCAGTCCGGAAGAAGTCACCCTGGGGATAGATTTAAAAGAAGCCTTATCCGAACCGGGTCCCTGGAGCCTTCATATCGGTGGATTCGGAGAAACCCTTCCATATCATGAAAATAAGGTAACACTTGACAAAACAAGAAAGGATAAATGGGGACTTAATATTCTGGCTATGGATATAGAATATAAAGATAACGAGAAAAAGATGCGCCAGGATATGAAGAATGATGCCATTGAAATGCTGACTTCAGCAGGAGTAAAAAATGTAAAAGGTTACGATGGGAATGGCACATTAGGGCGGGGCATTCATGAAATGGGTTCTGCGAGAATGGGTAAGGATCCTAAATCATCTGTCCTGAATAAATGGAACCAGGTTTGGGATGCGCCGAATGTTTTTGTTACTGACGGGTCATTCATGGTTTCGTCATCCTGCGTGAATCCTTCACTTAGTTATATGGCATTTACTGCACGTGCTGCGGATCACGCAGTGAGTGAGTTGAAGAAAGGAAATATTTAATTAAAGTGTGAGAGTGTTAGGGTTTGAGAGTGTTGGAACTAAATTATTCACTAGTTTTAGGCTTTGAGCCTCAGGCTTTAGGCTTTTTTGAAATTCTAAATCTAAAAAGATGAACAGAAGAGAAGCACTTTCGTCAGTAGCGCTGCTGCTCGGCGGAACTATTATCGGAGCTGAAATGTTTTTATCAGGATGTACGAATGAAAATAAAAAAATTGGGACGCTTGGACTGGATTTTTCTCCGGAAGACACATCATTCCTGGATGAAGTTGGCGAAACCATTATCCCTGCAACGGATACACCCGGCGCCAAAGAAGCTAAAATCGGAGAATTCATGCATACCATCGTGAGGGACTGTTACAATAAATCGGATCAGGACATATTTATTGCAGGAATGGGTAAACTAAATGAAGCCAGTAAAACGATGAATGGAAAATACTTCCTGGAATCAAGCCCCGATGAACGTAAAAAATTGCTTATTGCTCTCGATAAGGAACAAAAAGATTATACCGCCAGTAAAAAACCAACAGATCCTGCTCATTATTTCCGGATGATGAAGGAGCTGACTATTTGGGGTTATTTTACTTCAGAACCCGGAGCAACAAAAGCGCTCCGGTATATTGCAGTGCCAGGCAGATATGAAGGTTGTATCCCGTATAAAAAAGGAGACAAGGCCTGGGCAACTTAATAAAAAGGCCCGGAGCTCAATAACAAACTTCCAGGCCAATACTACAATATTTTTTCTGGCATATAAGGTGCCAGGCAATTGCACGCAAGAATTCAACAAAAGAATTTATCTGGAGCCATAGCCAACATATCCCTGTGTAGCCTTACATCCGCTTTTACCTGAACTTCTGTAACTCGCGCAGGATGCAAATATGGATGAAGCCACTGCGATGATTGCAATAATTAAAACTGACTTTCTCATTTTCCTGGGTATTTTAAATTAATAATAAAGCCTGGTATCAGGTGGATCTTCCAGGTGCTTCAGAGGAACGGACATCTCATGCTAAAGGCTAAAAGCTCAAGGCTTAAAGCAAAGCAGTACAGACAAATTCTAGGAGGTACGAATTGGACGCAATGGCCTTCAGCTTTACGCATTGAGCCTTATGCTTACACATGTGTTATTCGAAGGATTAGACGAGAATATAGCAAAATAAAACAATAATATTCGTAAATGCAATAGGAGCCTGCCATTTAGATGTTTTTTGTGATAACTGACGAATAAAGGAAGCAATCTGGTCATGTTATCTGCTTTCACATACGGCCGTTTACGATGGTTGGATATTGTTACATTTGCAGAGAAATTATTGCCTAACCCACAAATATTCATGTTACAATTAACCAGACCACTAGCGGTTATCGACCTGGAAACCACCGGAATTAATCTAGCTACCGACCGTATCGTAGAAATCGCCATAGTAAAGCTTATGCCAGACGGCACCAGGAGTCTTAAGCATAAACTTATCAATCCGGAGATTCCAATACCTAAACAGTCATCAGATATTCATGGAATTACGGATGATAAAGTAAAAGATGCCCAGACCTTCCGCCAGGCGGCAAATGAGCTTAAACAGTTCCTGGACCATAGTGATCTTGCCGGCTATAATTCTAACCGCTTTGATATACCCCTTCTTGTAGAGGAGTTTTTACGCATTGGTATTGAAATCGATATGAAGGGAAGAAAACTGATCGATGTACAGCGCGTATTTCATATGATGGAACAAAGGACACTTTCGGCTGCCTATAAGTTTTACTGCGACAAATTGCATGACGGAGCTCACGGGGCTGAAGCAGATGCGGAAGCAACACTTGAGATATTGCTCGCACAACTTGACCGATACCCCCAACTCGGGACTGATCCGGAGAGCATTGTTAAATTTACAGGAGATGATCAATTGGTTGATTTTGCACGTCGATTTTCCATGGAAAATGGAATCGAAATCTTTAACTTCGGTAAGCATAAGGGAAGGTCTGTTGCAGATGTATTAAAATCAGAACCCCAGTATTACGATTGGATGATGAAAGGGGATTTTCCGATGCACACCAAACAAAAGCTGACAGAGATTTTCAATCGCACAATGTTAAAAAAAGATAAAACGGTTAGCTAACCTGGAAAAGATTGCTATCATACCAACCTATAACGAGAAGGAAAATGTCGAGACAATAATCGAAGCCATTTTTTCTTTAAATCAGGGTTTTCATGTACTTATCATTGATGACAGTTCTCCCGATGGTACTGCGGGAATTGTTCGCCGGCTACAAAAAAAATTTCCTGATGAACTTTTCCTTGAAGTCAGAACAGGCAAACTCGGTCTGGGCACCGCTTATATTCATGGTTTTAAATGGGCAGTAGAGAAAGATTATCAGTTTATTTTTGAAATGGATGCTGATTTTTCCCATAATCCAAATGATCTCGAACGTTTATATAACGCCTGTAAATTTCAGGGCGCCGGTATTGCCATCGGAAGTCGCTATGTAAGAGGAGGTGGTAATGTTAACTGGCCTAAAGAACGTATTATACTTTCAAAAGGTGCATCTATTTATACCAGGCTGATCACCTGGATGCCTGTGAAAGATCCAACAGCTGGTTTTGTTTGTTATAAAAAGGAAGTATTGGAGACCATCAACCTGGATGAAATTCATTTCGCAGGATATGCTTTTCAGATTGAGATGAAATTTGCAGCATGGAAGCTAGGTTTTAAAATTATTGAAGTGCCTATTATTTTCCAGGATCGTAAACTGGGTGTTTCTAAAATGAATAAAGGAATCGTCAAGGAAGGAATTCTCGGGGTGTTGAAACTACGATGGGATGCCTTGTTCAGAAGTTACCGCAGAAGGGTCAAAAAGACTTCTGTTGCCGATTCTGTAAATCACTTCTCACAAAATATGGTGGTGGAAGGAAAATAAACTTTCTTTGCCCTCCCATGAAAAAGGCTTTTCTCCAATTACATATTGCTGTTTTTCTTGCTGGATTTACTGGTGTATTAGGCAGGTTGATTACATTGAATGAATTTGTATTAGTCTGGTATCGCTTGATGATCGCCTGCGTAGTATTGTGGTTGATTTTTTTATTAAAAGCCAAAAAATCTTCGGCTTCAGTAAAACAAATATCAAAGGCATCAACCATTGGAATCCTCCTTGCCCTGCACTGGGTTACGTTTTATGCAGGCATAAAAATTTCCAATATTTCAACGGCTCTCGTTTGTCTTTCTTCGATGGGATTTTTCACAGCTGTTCTTGAACCACTCATGCTGAGAAAGCATTTTGATTTGATTGAAATTTTACTGGGGCTGCTTGTAATTGCGGGCATCAGCATTGTTTTTCATTTTGATCCGCAATACAAAATGGGCATCATCATCTCGACGATATCAGCATTCCTTGCCAGTATTTTCCCTATACTGAATCATGAATTGATTCAATCGATGGAGCCGGAAACGGCTACACGCTGGCAATTAAGCGGTGGTTTTGTCTTTCTCACTTTTTTAATTCCCGTTTATCTTTATTTTATTCCTGACAGCAGATTAAACCCAACAATTTCCGACTGGGTTTGGCTTTTTATATTGGGGATTATTTGTACTGTAATAAGTTATGACCTTTTTATGAAAGCATTACAGAAGATCTCCGCATTTACGGTAAATCTATCTTATAACCTGGAACCCATTTACGGAATTGCGCTGGCTTTTATTATTTACAGAGAAGATAAAACGATCAGTCCCGGGTTTTACTATGGATTCTGCCTTATTGTTGCTGCCGTTATTTTGCAATCTCTCAGGCTTAGAAAGATATCAGGTGGAAAATTTTCCAAACTGTAATGAACTTACCTGATATAATTGAAGTATGAATGCTGAAATTAAAATGGCGATAAAAAAATCCGGAACTATAGGATATTTTTCAGGCAGCCTTGGTAGAAATATAACGAACAAGGCTTCT
>DATHNR010000003.1:0-5044 GCA_035485835.1 Puia sp. | reverse complement strand
TGACTTTTTCCTGTGCAGTGTGTAAAAAATCACCGCCTTTCGCCTGGGCCTGGGCAAGGAATTCAGCGCCTTTGGTTTTAATTGAATCTCCCAAAGCAGCAATATCCAGATGTTCATGCATAGATGCAGGAACTCTTTCCTTGATATAATCCATCATGTGATTTGCAGCATCTTTCGCCTGGTCTGCGGTTAACCCGATTTTTTCCTGTAATGATTGTATTAATGCATTCATAAAAAAAGATTTAGACTGGTAATTTAATGAATTACCATGATTAAAATCCTGTTACTGCCTGAATTTACAATTGCTTATTATTTCACAACCGGCGAGAGTTTAAAAACGATCACTTCGTGGGATGCAATTTCACGAACCAGTTTTTTGTCTGTTTTTCCGGCATCTTTTTTCAACCAAAGATCCCTGAGAGAAAAATACTGATTATCGAAATGGATTTCAAGTCCCGACTGCGCATCTGATAAATTAAAATCCTTCCAATCCATATCAATTTTTTTTGAACTACCCGTGCGGTTCAGAAAACATATCGCCAGTTCATTATTCTTTAAAGGCTTAACCCACATCTCAAGACTATCCGGCATTACCATTTTGAATGCAGAAATTCCCCGCGCATCCTGGTCAATAGCAATCATTTCTTTATTGGTAAGAATATCACGCGTTTGTGTTGACATTTTCCGTAGATCATTTCCGGCAGCAAGTGGTGCAGCCAGCATACACCACAATGAAAAATGGGCTTTGTCTTCATTATAAGTCATCCCATTTCCCACTTCCAGCATATCCGGATCATTCCAATGATTCGGTCCATTATATTTTCTGATCGGTATTTGTTTATCCAGGATACTAATTACAGATTGTGCTTCCCAGTTTCCATAATTTTTATTTGCAAAAAAACTCAGACCAATATCACCAGTGGTACGATACAATTCCCCAATGCCACCTGCCCAGAGCCAGGGGCTATGACCACCCCATTCACAGATACTGAACACAATGGGCCTTCCGGTTGCCTTTAATGCCGCGCTCATGGTTTTATAAGCTTCGGGGGTATTCAGACTATCTGTGTTGCACCAGTCGTATTTTAAAAAATCCACTCCCCAGGAAGCATACAATCTCGCATCCTCATATTCATGTCCGCGGGTACCCGGATAACCTGCACAGGTCTTGGAACCAGCGCAATTGTAAATACCGAATTTCAGACCTTTTGAATGGACATAATCTGCAAATGCTTTCATCCCATGAGGAAATTTAACCGGATCAGCAATCAGGCTGCCATTCTGATCCCGTTCCATTGCCATCCATCCGTCGTCCAGAACAAAATACTGGTATCCGGATTCCCGCATTCCTGAACTGACAAAAACATCCACCATATCCTTTAACATATTTTCATTGATCTTTGTCTGAAAAGTATTCCACGTATTAAACCCCATGGGTGGAGTCGGAGCCAGCTGACCTGTGAGGATCTTACCAGCAGCTTTATCATTAGAAGTTGATTTGCTGCTTTGGGAAAAAGTATTGAAAAATATAACAAGGCTGAGAAATGAAAGCAGCGTGGCTTTGAAAAAATTCATGTTTGAATGTATTAAGGTTGTGATCTTGGTCCGCTAATCAGGATACTTTTTATCATTGATATATTGAACAATTCCCAGCAGGCTCTGTTCATTTATCTCGTTATCATGGAGAGTAAAAAATCCATCCAGTAGTTGTGAATCATCTTTAAATGCACGTCTCACTGCATTTTCTTTCAGCAGCACTTTCCGGTATAATTTGTTCCCGGGATAAGTAAGAAAGTATTCATAGGTATCTGTAAATTCATCAAATTTCCTTCCCTTGCTGGAATAACCATCCGATGTATAATCTGCCCAATAATAATTCGTAATGAGCCTCTTATATAAAGAATACCCTTTGGAAGATTCAATTACGGGGATCAGGTAAAATTTATTGCTGATCCAGGATATTTTCTGAAACGTATATATCATATTATTTTCCACCAATTCAAAACTCGAAACAGAATCGATCGGAAACATTCTTAGTTTATATGTATTGTCAATCACATAAATAACATTCATCATCTTATCATAATTAAACAGCATTTCCTCATTCGGTTCCGGAATTCGTTTATGATTTATTAGATCAATATATCCCGGCACCCAGCTTTTAGCCAGGTAAGGACTCCCCACAACCTTTTCCTTTTCGAAAAAATGAGGTAGGAGGTTAGGGTTTCTGTCTAAAAAGGAAGGGAGTTTTGGATCTGCAGGAGGTTCCTGGGCTTTCACTTCGCGTATACAAAACGATACGCAGAATAGCATGCAAAACCACAATCGTTTCCTATTTTTCCCTGCGATTTCCACCAGGTTTATAATTGAAATTCTCTCATAAAATTAAACAATATAAACCAATGCATTCAGACTACCTCATGTGCTGTCTGCTTTTATCAAATTTTGAATCCGGAAAATGATTCATAAAATCAATAAGAAAGCCGTGCAAATATTCATTTACACGGCTTCCCAATGATATTTAAATATTTTCTTATAGATTTCCGGGATCCTACTGACCCATCATATCCCATAATTTCGAAAGATCGGGATTCAGGACAATCTGGATCCGGCGGTTCATGGCTCTCCCCTCCTTGGTGCCATTGTCAGCAACCGGATTATACTTGCTTCTTCCTCCCGCAAGCAATCTGGTTGGGTCAACATCATAACTGTCTCTTAAAACACGAACGATACTATTTGCTCTTTCAGTACTAAGTGACCAATTGTCTGCAAATCGGGCATTATGAATTTTCAGAGAATCGGTATTCCCTATCACATAGATCTGAACCCTGGGATAATTATTCAGTACAGATGCAAGCGGCGATAATGCAGCCTTGAATTTTTTCCCCAGTGTAGCACTTCCCGGTGCGAACAATAAATCTTCAGGAAGACTGACATACAAAAATCCATTTCTGAAACTCACATCAATGCCTGAATCAGCCAAAGCAGATAAACCGGTAATAATTTTATCTCTGATTTCTTTCAGGGATGTTCCCTGTTCGGCAAGTGCTGCGTTCAGCATTTCCTGTCTCGCTTTTAAATCTTTTATAAGGTCCCGGTATGAGTTGGCATCTTTACTCAAAGACGCGTTTTGGCTGGACAGGCTGGCAATCTGGTTATTCAGATCGGCAATCTTAGCATTGCTTGCATTTGTTGTGTTGATAAGATTAGTGTTGCAGGTTGTTGAATCAGTTTGCAACTTTTGGATGTGATCCTGGGCTGCCAGAAGTTCTTTCTTTGCTTTGCAGGAACTCATAGCGATCATAACTGCGAAAAAAATACCTGTGATTAATTTTGATTTCATAAATATGACTTTAAGTTGTTTGAATTTATCAGGAGTTCAAAATTCGGGGAATTATGGTTATAAAGTTCATATTCATCCTCTTGATTGATTATGTAACGGTTAAATAAGAGCAAAAATGGTAAAGTGAAAAACTCTTTGTAACTTCTACCTCTTCTTTGGTTATATGGCCGTGTTTATTGATACTGAAGGAAACCGTATTACACTACATTCCATACCACAGGGATAAATTAATTCTTTTAAATTTAACCGTTTGTCAGTTATCCACTTTATACTGTCGTCTGTTTGCATAGGCATCGCAAATACGGCAATAGAATGGCTTTTCATCGGCTTTTTGTTTCATAAGTACCAGGCACTGACTCCGCAAACCTGGCGAACCGAAAACTCAGCAAGCTATGCTTATAGCACTTTGCTATCTCTTTTGTTTGGAATCATATTTACTTTCTTCTATTGGAAAATAGGTTCCAGATATGTTATGTCGGGAGATATATGGTCAGCATGTAAATTTGGTTTAATATGCTTCGCATGCTTTACTTTTATTTCAGAACTGGGGAATGCTATCTACATAAACTATGACAAAAAATTCCTGGCCGGCAAACTTATCGCCACCTGTCTGAGCTACGTGGTTGAAGCAGTTATTGCTGAACATTTCTATTCTGCATAATTTTATTTTGATCGATAAGCAAATTAATTAGGGATACTTTTATGATTCATTTTGATTTGGGCAAAAGAATCCCCGATCCTTGTTCCCGGTATAAATTATTGACACAAGCTTAATACTCCACTCATTGTAATTTTCCTACCTTTCATAACAGAAATCATTTGATAAAAATGAATTTCTCTCCGGGAGTAATTTCATTTCCACACTTTTCTCATAACCTTTTAAAACTATTCATTACCGGGCTACAAGCCGGATTAAGCTGACCCATTGAGTTAATACCATTTTTTCATTCTAAAATTTTATTGTATGTCTAAAAAACCAAACATCCTTCTCGTGCATGGAGCATGGGCAGACGGGTCCAGTTGGAGCAAAGTAATTCCGATTTTAACAGAAGCCGGATATAATATATTAGCGACGCAACAAAAATTAGTATCACTCGAAGAGGATGCAGAAACGGTTCGCCGTGCTGCTGAAACGCTGGAAGGTCCGGTTCTCCTGGTCGGGCATTCATATGGGGGCGCTATAATAACGGAAGCAGCTCATTTATGCCCTAATGTAATCGGACTGGTATATATCGCCGGCTTTGCGCTGGATAAAGGAGAAAGTCTTGAAATTCTTTCAACAAGTTCACCAGTAACTCCTCCCGGTGCAGCAGCTTTCAGGCCTGATAAATATGGATTTTTGTGGATCGACAGAGAAATGTTTGCGGATAATTTTTGCCAGGATGTTGATAAGACAGAAGCGCATATTATGGCAATTATCCAGAAACCTCTTGCCATCACTGCTTTCCAGGCTAAAGTATCTGATGCCGGCTGGAAAAACCTCCCTTGCTGGTACCAGGTTTCAATGAACGACCGGATGATTCCTCCTCCCGCTGAACAATTCATGGCTACACGTATCAATGCAAGGATCATTAGTGTTCCTTCAAGTCACGCATCCATGGTTTCTCATCCGGAAGATATAGGTGAATTCATACTTGGCGCAGCCAATGAACTTCATGCATCAATCGCAGACGAAGCAACGGTACATGCATAAGTATTCTC
>DATHNR010000002.1:0-6517 GCA_035485835.1 Puia sp. | reverse complement strand
AAAATCACGTGAAGAAATGATTGAACTGGCGCTTAAGGAAATTACTGAAATTGGTTTAATCCGGAAAGAAGCGCTGATCGATGCAACAGTGATCAAAATTCAGAAAGCTTATCCGTCTTATATTGGTGCTTATGATCAGTTCCCTGTTATCCAGGAATTTTTAGATACGATAGAAAATCTATATCTCACCGGACGAAACGGGATGCATCGCTATAATAATGCCGATCACAGCATGATGACAGCGATGGTCGCCGTTGATAATATTATCAACGATCAGAAAGACCGGAGTAATATCTGGGCTGTGAATATGGAGCAGGATTTCATTGAAGAAAGCCGAAAGAAAGTGTGAGAGTGTGAGAGTGTGAGAGTGGAGTTAAAAGTTCCACACTCTCACACTCTCACACTCTCACACTTTCTTCTATTCTGGCAATAATATGAGTTTTATAAAATTATTTTCATTCAGGTAAAGATTCGCGGCAGCTTTTACTGATGCGATATTTACCTCTTTGATCAATTCAGGATATTTCAGTACTAATAGAAGATCATCGCCGTTTTCAGATTGGGAGTTAAGCCAGTTCAGCCAGAACTCATTTTCTTTCAATTGCAATTCATATTGCCTGCTTTCTTCAGAACTGAATTTGGTAATATCCGGTTCAGTAACACCATTCATTTTCAGCTTATTTATTTCTTCCTTTGTAGCAGCAATCAGCTTATCAACATTTTCAGGTGCACATCCAAACTCAATATTAAAAGCATATCTGCTGGCCGGGTATTTATTATAATTTACCCGAACATTCGGACTGTAAGTCTCCCCTTCTTTTTCCCTCAGGCGATCGAGCAAACGAAATTCCAGGATCTGGCTGAGCGCTCTTAATTGAATATTTGATTCAGGAGAATATTTATAGTCTCCACTGATCACCAGCCTTACTGTTGCCTTGGGTTCTTTCCCTTTCCTGGCAATGGCTTCTATTTTTCCTTTTGGAATATGAATTTTCAAATCGCGGGCCTGTTCCTTTATTGAGGACGTAGGTAAAGATCCCAGATATTTTTCAAGAAGGGGTCTGATACTGTCGATTTTAAAATTTCCAGTAAAAACAAAAGTAAAACCTCCTGCATTTGCAAACCGCTCCTTATAAAACCTGATGGATTTATCCAGGTCGATCTGATGCAGTTTTTCTAAAGAAGGGCCTGTTCTTCGAATATTGTAATCACCCAGCACAGCATCCACAGTATCAGCATAAACATTCTGAGGATCACTGGATCTGTTCGCAATTTCAGAAGCAGCCTGTTCCAAAACATTGTTAAATAAAGTGCTGTCCCTTCCCGGCGAAGTAAAATAAAGATATACCAGCTGCAGTGCTGTTTCCAGGTCACCAGGTGCACTGAATCCAAGTATGCCTTCAGATCTTTCTGAAATATATGGCTCTATTTCCAGTCTTTTACCGCTCAATAATTTTTGAAGATCAGTAGGTTTGAAATGTCCGAGCCCCATATTTTCAACCATATTGGCTGCGTTAGTCGCCGACTCATAATTTGAATCAGCATACAGTGAAGATCCACCCGGACTAAATCCTTTAAACCGAACCTCATCATTTTTAAAATCAGTCGGTTTTAATATCACTTTCAGACCATTACTTAGTGTAAACTCTGTCAATCCCAGTTTTTCAACTTTATTCTCACTGATTATTTTGCCGGGAATCAGTTTAGCGGAAATCAGGGCTTCAGTTTTAAACTGGTCTTCGTAAGGAGACAATTTTGTTATTGCAACCGTATTGAACCAATTATTTACAGTTGCATCATCAGGTAAGGAAGCACTGTCTTTCTGTGGAGCCATGATAATAATATCCCTGTTGCTGTCAGAAATAAAAGATGGAGACAACGCATTGATGTCCTCAAGTTTTGCAGTTGATAAAAAGGATTTGGTCAGGTCATACTCCATCTGAATGCCCGGAGCTGCTTCACCCACTAAAAAATTACGGGTGTATTCCTGTACCAGGTCCTCAGAATTTCTTTTATCTTTTTCCTTGAGTGCCGATTCAAGATTACTCAGGTAATTCATTTTTGCCCTTTCCAATTCTGCTTCGGTAAAACCATATTGTTTTAACTGCTGTACCAATTGCCATACGGAAAGGAAACTGTTTTCGAGTTTTCCGGGTTTAGCTACAATGAAAACCGTAAATGCATCAAGACCCCCCAGAAAATTTCCCATTTCAGCGCCTGCCTGTATAAAAGGCGGATTGGGTTTCTGTGAAAGTTCTGATATGCGTTGTGCAATCATGAGATTGAAGAGATTTCTTTTGGTCCATTCGAAGTATTCCTGTTTAGTACCCTGAGGCAGCATTTTCTGTTTAATCATTACTTCAATTACGGTATATGGAAATTCTTTGTCCGTAACGGCGACAAATTGATTTTTGCCAATAAGAGGCACCGTATATTTTGTGCGCGGCCGTTCATTTACAGGATTTTTCAGATCGCTGAAAAGTTTTTTAACCTGTATTTCCATGCTATCCACATTGATATCTCCCACTACGATCAGCGCCTGCAGATCGGGACGATACCAGTCTTTATAAAAACTGAGTATGGCATCTCTGTTAAAATTTTTCAGTACCGTATCCACTCCGATCGGCAGCCGGTCGGAATAACGTGAATGATTTAAGATAACGGGAAAAGTCTTGTCACGCATTCTTTCTTCTGCTCCTTTGCCAAGCCTTTTTTCTTCCAGTACCACTCCACGTTCATCGTTTATCTCCTGCATGTCAAGCGTGGCATTCGCTGCCCAGTCACGCATGATTTGTAATCCATTTTGTAAAAGCGCCGGGCTATCTGTTGGAATCGGCAACTGGTAAACAGTTTCATCAAAACTTGTGTAAGCATTCAGGTCTGCACCAAAACGTACGCCGGACATTTGAAGATAATGTACCAAATCATTTTTCGGATAGTGGGTAGTTCCATTAAAACTCATATGCTCCATGAAATGCGCAAGACCCCGCTGATCTTCGGCTTCCAGTACAGAACCCACTTTATTGACGAGGTACAACTGAACGCGCTTTGCCGGTTCGGTATTTCTTCTGATATAATAAGTAAAGCCATTTGGCAGCTTACCCATTCTGATGGCAGGGTCCAGCGGTAGTGGCTGGGAGAAAGCCTGATATGAAAAAACGATCGCAAACAGGAATATGATAATTTTCATGGTACAAAGTATTAATATGAATATTTCAAGCTTTTAATAATTCTTTTGGATTTAAATTTTTATAATAAGTCCGAAGATAAATATCCCCTGTGTATCCCAACCGTTTTTTTGATGAAAGGAAGGGTCTGTAGAAACAAACCCCGGTTAGACATATAACTGTCACATGAGATTCCTACTAAGACTCTCTAATCAGTAAAAAGAGCTATAAAAAACAGAAATATATTTTCCGGATCGTTAAATTCACTCTAAATAAAAAACCCTCTCCCCTTTTAAAAGGGAGAGGGTTTCATTTTATAGCGTTAAGCGTTCCGCGTTAAACGTTCGGCTTTAAGCTTTAGGCGTTACGCCTGGATCGTCGTTGCTTTTTTCTTCCTGCTGAAGCTTTTCCTTGATTTCAGCAAGGGCTCCGAGATCACCGAGTGTTGGTTTTTCAACCTTGTTCTGGATCGTCTTTACGGCTTTGCGGGTTTTATCGGCATCTACTTTAGCTTCCTTTCGTGCTACATCTTTTTCTTCTGCTTTTGCCTGTTCCCATATACGGGTATGAGATAAAACAATACGTTTTTCATTGCGGTCGAATTCGATCACCATGAATTGAGTCGCTTCATCTGCCATTACCTGTTTGCCGTCTTCTTTTGCAAGATGACGATTTGGAGCAAATCCTTCAAGTCCATAAGGAAGTTGTACCAGGGCGCCTTTATCATCTTTGCGTATAACCGTTCCTTCGTGAATGGTACCAACGGCAAAAGTATTTTCGAGCGCATTCCATGGATCTTCTTCCAATTGTTTATGACCAAGCTGAAGTTTGCGGTTTTCTTTATCAATGCTTAGAATCAGCACATCGATATGCTGGCCAACTTTTGTGTATTCTGATGGGTGGTTAAAGCGTTTCAGCCAGCTCAGATCACTGATATGAATCATACCACCGATACCTGGAGAAAGTTCAACAAATACTCCGTAAGGCGTAATGTTCTTTACCAGTCCATTGTGTTTGCTTCCCTGAGGAAAACGTGTTTCAATTGTGCTCCACGGATCTTCGCTCAGCTGTTTAATGGAGAGGCTCATCTTGCGCGCATTTTTATCGAGCGTCACGATACGTGCCTGGTGTTCATCACCCAGTTTGAAAAATTCCTTGGCATTGATCGGTGTGTTGGCCCACGTGATTTCACTTACGTGTACCAAGCCTTCAACACCGGGCATAATTTCGAGAAATGCGCCGTAGTCTTCAATATTAACCACTTTACCTTTCACGATTTCACCTTCCTTAATGCCTTCAGGCAGCACATCCCATGGATGAGGTGTGAGTTGTTTCAAACCGAGGCTGATACGTTTTTTGCCATCGTCGAAATCGAGTACCACCACCTGGAGTTTCTGATCCAGCTTGAGTACTTCACTCGGATGACTGATTCGTCCCCAGCTGATATCAGTAATATATAATAAGCCATCAAGTCCCCCGAGATCCATGAACGCACCGAAGTCGGTGATATTCTTGATGGTTCCTTCGAGCACCTGGCCTTTTTCAAGTTTGCTCATAATCTCAGCACGTTGTGCTTCGATATCACTTTCGATAAGTGCTTTGTGGGATACAACAGCATTCTTAATGGTATCATTTACTTTAACCACTTTGAATTCCATTGTCTTTCCTACGAACTGATCGTAATCGGTAACAGGTTTCACGTCGATCTGTGATCCGGGCAGGAAGGTTTCCATTCCGAATACATCTACGATCAAGCCACCCTTTGTTTTACTGGTGACTGTACCGGTAACTACTTCACCTGTTTTGTGAATTTCAACGATACGTTCCCATGCGCGTGTGATGCGGGCTTGTTTCCGGCTAAGGTGAAGATGACCTTCGCGGTCTTCTTTTTCCATTACCATCACTTCCACTTCATCACCACTTTTCAAATTCGGCAGATCGCGGAATTCATTGAGTGAAACGAGACCGTCACTTTTGAATCCGATGTTTACTACAACATCTGTTTTAGTAACACCAACCACAAGACCTTTAATAAGTTCTCCGTCGGTGATCTGGACAAAAGTATTTTCATATACTTTGTCGTACTTCTCTTTTTCTTCTTTTTTGTAAGCAGCGACATTTCTCTTGTCGATTGTCCAGTCGAAATCGTCGTGTGCAGTTGGAGGCGGAAAATGATGTGCTTTCCCGTTTGCCGCAGGTGCATTTGTTGTCGCTGTAGCTACTGCAGTATCTGCAGTTGGCTCCTGACTTTCAGCGTTTGAGTTAATAATTTGGTTTTCTTCCATATAAAATAAAATACCCGAAGGTTTTAATTCGGGGCTGCAAAAATACAAAAAATAATCTGAAAATATGCCAATTTGCCCTTTAGACAATTAGTTCATTATGAAATACTTGCAGGGCATTTTCAAGGCGTGGGGGAAAGCGCGCCGGGTTAAACAGAACGGGAAGGGCTAAAAGCTCCCTTAGTTTGCCGGAATTCAGTCTTCCCCGGGATAATTATGTATGGCCAGATCTGTACCGTATTTTACTCCTGCCGAAATAAAAAGCCTTAGAATCATCTGCGATTTTTGATAACAGGGATCCCATTTCTCGATCCTATTGGAACTTATTTCGTATTGATCACAACTGAAACTTATCAGCGCATACTCTCTCACCAGTCCTATCCTGTCAATAAAAAGTATTGCATTTCTGGGTTGAAAACAGGATCTTGTTGAACGTATATTCCCCTGTTTGTTAGATGTATAATTGAAAAGGATGTCGGTCAATTTGTCGATGTCTGTTTTATTTAGTACTCTTATTTCTAGTATACTGTCCCTTACCAGGTGGCCCTTTTTCACCGGATAATTATTAATATGATATCTGAAGGAGATGAGCTTTACCGTGTCTGAAATATTCAGAGGGTAAAAACTCAATCGCTGACTTTCGGAATACTTGTTATTGTAAACACAGTTTTGATCCATTCCTGCTTTTGATTTAGGTGTGATTTGTCCATTTACAATGACTGGGAAAAGGATAAATACCAGAAATCCAATTGAGAATAAACAGGAAGCTTTGCATATCCTGAAAGAATGAAAAATAAATCCAGGCATGACGATGGGATATATATGAATAAATATACAAAAATGATGGTTGGCTTACCTTTGCGGGTATCGATATTCTATAAATTTGTATCGTTCGAATTTATCCTGAAGTTTTTCAAATCGGCAAACTCACTTATATTCGCACTCCGGAAAAATCCGGTTCGCGGTTTCGTCAAAACAAACATTTATCGGCAAATGTTTGGATAAGTGAAAGGGTTTTCGCAGGGAATCGCCCGGGTGGCGAAATTGGTAGACGCACTGTGTTCAGGT
>DATHNR010000001.1:0-4387 GCA_035485835.1 Puia sp. | reverse complement strand
TTCAGCGGCTCTCGGAAAATACTTTCTGACAGCCGCTTTCATTTATCTTCTTCTTCCACCACCTCCTCCGCCTCTGCTTCCGCTAAATCCTCCGCCACCCCTGCTTCCGCCTCCGCTAAATCCGCCACTGCTTCTGGATCCAGCGGAACTGGACCTGGATGACATATTATTTGATGCAGATGGTCTTGTAGATCCGGAAGCTCCTGTTGAAGGACGGGTTGAAGCGGATGGACGGTTTGATCCTGAAGCGCCATTGGAAGGACGCGTAGATGCAGATCCCCGGTTGCCATTCCCGTAATTTCCACTCGCATTGTTATGCTGCACCCGGTTGGAAGTATTTCTGGTGTTATTATAATGATTTATCTGATTCCTGTTGTTGATAATTACCGTATTTCCTCCGCCATAATGTCCGCCGTAGTAACCTCCATGATGATACCAGTTATTGTGCCTGTAAATGCCGACAGCTAAAACAGTTGCCATGGCAAAATAGGGCGGATAGTAACCATAATAATAAGGCGGGTAATAGGGAACGTAAGCTGGTGAATATACATATTGTACGATCGGAGCCGACTGAACAACTACAGTAGTGGTAGAAGCCGGAACATCCTTGGCAGGATCAGCACCCGTATAAGCAGGGTTTGCTGTTACCGCCGGAGTAGGACTTGTTTTCGGCTCAATGACATAATCTTTACCGTACAGGTCAGGGTCGCCAACGATCTGAACATTCACTTTTTTATCTTTATCCCTGTTAACCAAAATGACTGCAACATCCTGTGTCTCTGTTTTACTCACTGCATCCTGAAGTACAAATGTGTAAGAGTCACCTTCTTTCTTGGTAACTACTTTGATAAAATCAATTTTTTTATCAAGGTCCAGGTCCAGGTTATTTATTTTGGACTTTGTATCATTCAATGATTTTTCAAAGTCTTCAATAGTTTTTGACTTTAGAAAAAGATCCAGTACGGCATACAGATCCAGATTATCTCCCGCCATGCCCAATGATGCTGTATCAGTCTTCGATTGTGAGAAGGCAGGATGACTGATTACACTCATAGCGATAATCAGACATGGCAAAAAGATTTTTTTCATATTAAGAGCAATTTATTAAAAATTCTAAAGCAAGTTAGTAAAAAGACGAGCTGTTTCAGTAATGACAAAAAAAAGCCAGGGAACTAGAAAGAACCCTGGGATGTGACATATAATTTAAGTCACATGAGAAAAAAGTTAACTGGTCGGCTGCACAGCCAAACACGTTAAGGAAACAGCCACATAAAAGTCCCTGAATTACTGCTAACGATCACCTGCTGATTATTATTCAGGAAATAACTTGCCGAAATTTTCAGGGGCAATGCATAATTGTGCAGACCGGGAAATTTCAGGGTTACCTGTATATTGCCTACGCGATATCCTGGCAAAATATTCACTGTGTCGGAAATGGTAAACAAGCTGTCAGGCAATACAGAAAAATTAGTGCCATTATTTGAGTTATAGCTGGTCACCTGGGTCGGATCCACACTCACCAGGGTCTGCAGGGTATCCGGTTCCACCTGGGGAGAAGCGAGTACCAGTGCAACGGCAGTATCAACCATCGCTGTGGAATCGCCGGCATAAATGAATGGCCCCGAAACTCCCTGAGCCGGGCTTTGACCAAATTCAATGATGGGTGCCGTATTCGAAACATCCATATAGGGTGTATCCTTTAAACAGGAAGCCATCATAATTACGATAAGAAATGCGGCTGGTATTAATATTTTTATTTTCATAGAAGTTTTTATTATGGCTGCCAGAAAATTTTTTGATATATAGCTGATGGAGGTTGAACACTCGTCCCAAGATTGGCCTGCAGGTTGGCTGCATTCTGTGTGTATTCACTTTGCGGATACAATAACCGTACGGGCATCGGTGTGCCCGGAGGAACAGAAGAACTAATAAAATTGAGAACAGGATACCCGGTTCTCCGGTAATCTGAATAAGCTTCCAGTGGATCGAGTTCACAATCTGCCACCCATTTCTGATATATAATGGTCATGAGCGGATTTGATGAACTGCTGATATTTACAAGTGGATTGGATGAACCCGTGATGAACTGATCTGCAGCAATTTTATCATTGGGCACTTTCAAATAACGGAAAGATTCTTCCTGCGCTTCCTGGTAAAGTGTATTCGCGTTGCCCGGAATCATTCCCCGTTGAGCAGCTTCAGCCTGCATAAAAAGCGACTGACTGGCAGTGATGAGCCATGCGGGCATGGATGCTGACTGCAATATGCCGGGACCTATAGGACTCGTATTACTCACACTGTTATTACTCGAACCGAGGACGTTCCCTCCATAACTGCCACTTGCATTCAGACCAAAAATTTGTGGCAGACGGGGATCTGTTGTAGAATTTAAAAAATTGAGCATCGTTACGTTGGCACAGAAAAAATTATAGTTCTGATAATAAGTACCCACAGCCGGAGGACCGGGACTGCCGCCGGGTTGAAAACCAAATACTCCCCAAAAAGGGCTTTGTGACTGGGTGGCGTCTTTGAAACCAGGATTGATCAGCGCATCCTGACCAGGCCCGAGGAATCCTCCGTTTGAAATGGCACTCGTCAATTCCGAGTTTATATAGGGATCATTAGCTGCATATACTTTTGGAACCTGTCTCAGAAGAATGCGAAGTTTGAGGGTATTTGCCAGTTGCATCCATAACGCTTTATTCCCCTGAAACATGACGTCTGATGCATCATCTGCGGTGGATTGTGAAGCCTGCACCGATAAAATAGCTGAATCGATTTGTACAATCAGATCCTTATAAATCACCGTGGCTGAATCATATGGCGGTGTGGTGATGGACGCGATACCAGCCTCGAAATAAGGGACATTTCCAAATTGGTCCACAAGATCCTGAAACACCATGGCCTTCATGATCTTTGAAGCTCCGGGCAAGATGGAATTCGCAGTGCTGTTCCCAATGACGTAATTATAATCATAGATGTTATGATAGAGTGATTGCCAGGTTCCATTTGAAAAACTGGTCGGTAGCTGAAAGTTCTCTACCTGCGCCTGTGTACCGGATGCAGCCCAGTCCGTATTTCTTGCCCAGAATCCCATCCAGCATTGTACATAATCATAGTTGTCGCTGGCTGTAGAAATATTTGCAGCAGTTTTATTAGTTACGGTTGCGACCAGGGCCTGTGCAAAAATATCTTTTCCTGTCAGTGAATTGATGCCGACACCATTGGGATCGCTCGAATTGGTATTTAATTGTTTTGTGCATGCACTCAAAGCTGACATTGCAAACACTGCTAAAATCTTTTTCACATATGTATGGTTCATACAATGGTTTTTAAAAATCATAAGATGGTTACAATCAGTGATCCGCTGATGATACGCGTAGGCGGCGTCTGGTATTCAGTAGTATATCCTACCGCATTGCCCGTGGCATTGGTGCTGAATTCCGGATCGGTCCATATATTTGTTTTCGGCCTCCACATGAATAAATTTCTCCCTGTGACCGCGAGTGTGAGCGCCTTGAATACTTTCTGTGATCCCAGCATGGATTTCGGAAAATCATAACTGAGTACCAACTCCCGCAGTTTCCAGAAATCAGCACTGGTCACATAAGGCATACCGACCTGATTGTAAAAATTAGCCCACCAGAATATCGGAACAGGCAATCCGCCAAATCCGGAAGTGATGGGAACATTGGTATTCGGCATAAATGTTTTTGATCCTGTCTGAATCACTGAATTCGGAATTACAAAAGCCTGCCTGTTGGTGGCATCATTGGTACTGATCCCTGCAAAATCCATGGCATTACCAACGGAGTTGAGAATCTTTGCCCCGCCGCGGTAATCAAACACAGCTTTCAGTGTAAACCCTTTATAGTAAAAAGCAGGTGAGAGTCCGAGAAAATATTTGTAATTGGTATTGCCTGCATCCACCGGATTCGGATTGATGGAAGGAAGTCCTGTGGTGCCATCTACAATGATATGTCCATTGGGATCACGGTTGAAATCAGTTACGTACAATTCAGGATAATTTTTACCGGCGACAGCATAAATACCGCCTATGTTGGTAGTACCGAAATTAATCTGGTCCAGCAGTTGTTTGCCACCCTGTACATTGACTACTTTAGAATTTTGATAACTGAAGTTTCCGGATAAATCAAACCTGAACTGGCCGATACGAATCAAAGGTGTCAGAGACAGATCCACTTCCACGCCGCTGTTTTTAATTTCTCCGGCATTCGTTAACAGCGTACTAATACCTGCAGCATTCGACGTTTGAAGAGGAATGGTTTGGTTGTTGGAAACCTGATTGTAATAGTTTACTTCTAAATTTACGCGATTGTGGTACAGGCCCAATTGAAATCCTGTCTCAAAGGATTGTGTGAACTCG